>JBILIX010000062.1:0-8510 GCA_044368835.1 Flavobacteriales bacterium
TCGCGTGGTTCGCAGCCAGAAGTATGAAGAGGCAGCCAAACTCCGCGATCGTGAAAAGCAATTGCAAGAGAAGCTTGAAGCAGCTAAGAAGAAGTGGGAAGAAGATACCAAGAGCCATCGTGTAACAGTTACCGTAGACAATGTGGAGGAAGTAGTTGCCATGATGACCGGCATACCTGTATCGCGCGTTGCCGAAAAAGAAAGCGGTCGATTGGCCAAAATGGATAAGGAGCTCGAGGGTACTGTCATTGGCCAGGAAGATGCTATCAAAAAAGTAGTGAAAGCCATTAAGCGCAATCGCGCAGGATTGAAAGATCCTAATCGTCCGATTGGTTCTTTCATTTTCCTCGGTCCTACCGGTGTTGGTAAAACGCAGCTTGCGAAAGAACTTGCCAAATACTTGTTCGACTCAGAGGAATCGCTCATCCGAATTGACATGAGCGAATACATGGAGAAATTTGCCGTGTCGCGTCTCATTGGAGCGCCTCCCGGATATATCGGTTATGAGGAAGGTGGACAACTCACTGAGAAAGTGCGCCGTCGCCCCTACTCGATCGTATTGCTTGATGAAATCGAAAAGGCTCACCCGGATGTATTCAACTTGATGTTGCAGTGTCTGGATGATGGTCAAATGACTGATAGCCTCGGACGCAAGATTGATTTCAAGAACACCATTATCATCATGACGAGCAACATTGGCGCACGCCAATTGCAAGACTTCGGAACAGGTGTTGGTTTTGGAACTTCCGCTAAAGCTGCTCAAGAAGACATGGAGCGCAAAGGCGTTATTGAAAATGCACTGAAAAAAGCATTCGCTCCGGAGTTCATTAACCGTATTGATGACTTGATTGTGTTCAATCCGCTGCGTAAGGAAGACATCCATCAGATCATCGACATCGAGTTGAGCAAGCTGTTTCACCGTGTAACAAGCCTTGGCTACTCCATCAAACTTACCGATGTTGCTAAAGATTACATTGCAGAAAAAGGGTATGATGAAAAGTTCGGCGCGCGTCCTTTGAAAAGAGCTATACAGAAATACCTTGAAGATCCGATTGCTGAAGAAATCATTACCGCTCACTTGAAGTCGGGTGATGTTCTCTTGGTAGATTACGATTCCAAAGAAGACCGTATAACCATGAAAGTTGAAAAGGCGAAAGCCCCAAAGGAAAGCAAGGCAAAAGGCAATTCGGAAGCTCCTTCTGAGTAAAAGGATTGTAGGATTGTAGGATAATAGGATAATAGGATTGTAGGATTATAGGGGAATCGTCAAGGTTCCCCTATTTGTTTATTGCAGCCCCCTACAATCCTATGATCCTACAATCCTTTTCGCTATAATCCTATTATCCTACAATCCTCTTCGCTATAATCCTAGATATTAAATCGGAAGTGCATCACATCGCCGTCTTGCACAATGTATTCCTTCCCTTCAACTCCCAACTTACCGGCCTCCTTTACGGCAGCCTCTGATTTGAAGTGAATGTAGTCGTTGTATTTAATTACTTCTGCGCGAATAAACCCTTTTTCGAAATCCGTGTGGATTACAGCGGCAGCCTTTGGCGCAGTATCACCCTTGTGAATGGTCCAAGCTCTAACCTCTTTAACACCCGCTGTGAAGTAGGTCTGCAGGTTCAACAATTTATAGGCTGCGCGAATTAGCTTTCCAACGCCGGGCTCTTCCAAGCCCAGATCACCCAAAAATATCTGACGTTCTTCGAAGGTCTCCAGTTCTGCGATATCTGCTTCAATAGCTGCCCCGAGCACAATGATTTCTGCATTTTCATCTTTCACCGCCTCACGCACGCGATCTACATGTGCATTTCCTTTCACCACCGAAGATTCCTCTACGTTGCACACATACAGGACAGGCTTGCTGGTGAGAAGCTGCAAGTCGACAAGCAACTTCGCCTCTTCTTCATTGGCAGGTGTCACAGTGCGTGCACTCTTACCTTGTTCAAGTGCCTCCTTGATACGCGACATGTAATCGAAATCACGCTTGGCATCCTTATCTCCACTCTTCGCCGCGCGCATCACTTTGGCAATACGACCTTCAATCGATTCCAAATCTTTCAACTGCAACTCGATGTCGATGATTTCCTTGTCACGCACAGGATCAACGCTTCCATCAACGTGCACCACATTGCCATCTTCGAAGCAGCGCAGCACGTGGATAATAGCATCTGTTTCGCGAATGTTGGCCAGAAATTTATTGCCAAGGCCTTCGCCTTTACTGGCACCCTTCACCAAACCGGCTATATCGACGATTTCAATTGTGGTGGGAACAATTCGCTCCGGATTCACAATTTCCGCCAGTTGTGTGAGGCGTTCATCGGGCACGGTGATGGTTCCAACGTTGGGCTCAATGGTGCAAAATGGAAAATTCGCAGCTTGCGCCTTGGCATTGGATAAACAGTTAAACAAGGTTGACTTTCCTACATTAGGCAGTCCAACGATTCCGCATTTAAGTGACATAGGTTTTGTTTTGCGGCCGCGAAAATACGACATCCCACTTTTTCACATTCAGTCAACAGAGCAGAATCCCACTCACGGAAGCAAATACCTTCGCGCCGCTAAACGCATCATCCATGAACATTTCCGAATTACAGTCCACCGCATCGCAAGTTCGTCGCGACATCGTGCGGATGGTTCACGCAGTAAACAGCGGGCATCCAGGCGGATCGCTCGGTTGCACCGATTACTTCGTTGCTCTCTATTTTCAGGTGTTGAATCACCGTCCCAGCGAATGGAATATGGATGGCAAAGGAGAAGATTTGTTCTTTTTGAGCAACGGCCACATTTCGCCGGTTTGGTATAGCGTTCTTGCTCGCTCCGGTTATTTTCCGGTGAGCGAATTGAGCACCTTTCGCAAGATAAACACCCGTCTGCAAGGTCACCCAACTACCCATGAAGGACTGCCCGGGATTCGCGTTGCAAGCGGATCGCTCGGCCAAGGCCTTTCAGTTGCTATCGGTGCGGCACAAGCCAAAAAACTCAATGGCGACCACTCATTGGTTTACACATTGCACGGTGACGGCGAGTTGCAAGAAGGTCAAATTTGGGAGGCGGCTATGTATGCTGCCCACCATAAAGTGGACAACCTCATTTCGAGCATTGATGTAAACGGACAGCAGATCGATGGTCCTACTGAAAAGGTAATGAGTCTGGGAAATCTGCGCATGAAATGGGAAGCATTCGGCTGGCATGTGCTGGAAACGCAAGGCAATGAAATGCAATCGGTAGTAAATACACTCCAGGAAGCGAAGAGTCTTTGCGGCCAAGGCAAGCCCATCATGATTCTCATGACTACATCCATGGGCAAAGGCGTTGATTTCATGGAAGGTACACACAAATGGCATGGAGTAGCCCCCAACGATGCCGAGTTGGCCCAAGCGCTTGCTCAATTGGAAGAAACACTGGGAGATTATTAAACGAATAAAGAAACGATCATGTTAGATTTTACAATTGATGGTTCCAACGACACCCGAAGTGGATTTGGAGAAGGATTGCTTGAAGCAGGAAAAAAGAATAAAGAGGTAGTAGCCTTATGTGCCGACCTCATAGGTTCATTGAAGATGGACGCCTTTATGAAGGCCTTCCCCGAACGATTCTTTCAGGTTGGCATAGCTGAGGCCAATATGATGGGAGTAGCAGCCGGCTTAACCATTGGCGGTCACATTCCATTTACTGGGACTTTCGCCAATTTCTCTACCGGCCGGGTTTACGATCAGATTAGACAAAGCATTGCATACAGCGATAAGAACGTCAAGATTTGTGCGTCGCATGCCGGATTGACACTGGGAGAAGACGGTGCAACCCATCAGATCCTGGAAGACATCGGGATGATGACCATGCTACCCAACATGACGGTGATTAATCCGTGCGACTTCCACCAAACCAAAGCAGCAACCTTGGCCATTGCCGAACATCATGGCCCTGTCTACCTTCGCTTCGGGAGGCCCAAGGTTCCCATGTTTACGGGAGTTAACCAGCAGTTCATCATTGGCAAGGCTTGGCACATGCACGCGGGGAACCATGTGAGCATTTTTGCTACAGGTCATTTGGTTTGGAAAGCCGTTGAAGCTGCAAAAGCCCTCGAGGCAGAAGGCATCTCCGTTGATCTTATCAATATACACACCATCAAGCCGCTCGATGTTCAGGCCGTAGTTGACTCAGCCCGTAAAACAGGCGCTGTTGTAACTGCTGAAGAACATCAGATAAATGGAGGCATGGGAAGCCTAATTGCACAAGCACTCGCCCAACACTGCCCCACTCCTATTGAGTTTGTTGGAGTAAACGACAGCTTTGGAGAAAGCGGTACGCCCGATCAACTGATGAAAAAATACGGACTAGAGTCCGATAACATAATAGCAGCGGTTAAGAAAGTGCTGCATCGCAAAAGCGAATAATAAGACTGATTAAAAAAAAGAAAGCATGATCCTAACGATCATGCTTTCTAGGCGTATAAACCGGAGCTTCCTTCAAAATAAATGCAGGATCGGTTGGCACCGGTAAGATTTCTTTTAAATGCACGTTCAACGCGGCTGAAATCTTCAGCACGGTTAGAACCTGCGGATTGGATTTTCCATTTTCAATAACCGAAAGATTCGGTACCTCCATACCAATCTTGTAAGCAAGATCGGCCTGCGACATTCCTCCTTCCTTTCGCTTTTTCGCAATGTTTTTTCCCAACTCTTCGAGATAGTATTTATCTGTCCACTTCATGAGGTCAAAAAACAGGTTTAAATAACGATTTATCGCTATGTATAGTCATCAAACTTACTCAATTTCAATGATATGTTGAAATTCCGTGACAATATTAGTCAATACCACAACGCCCCGAGAAAGTACAATTAATGTTTCGATTGACGTTTATAATACCGTTGAAGTAACCTAGATTCTCGAAGCAATGAAAGGGTCTCATCCAATGAATTTGCAGCGCCGCGAATATCTTGTACGGCAGCGTTGACATTTACTACCAAGGTGGTGTCGTTTACAAACGTTGCGATGTTGCCGTTTCCGGAAATAGCTTTCCTAGAAAGTGTATTGAAATTTCCGCTTACCACTGCAAGGGTATCGCTTATTGACTCAACTGTAACAATCGTTTGATGAATCTTAGAATACAAAGACGTGTCACTCAAAATGGCTCCAACGTTACCTCTTCCTGCCTTAATGCCACCAACCAACTCGCTGAGATCGCCTGTAATGCGCGCCGCACGAGCTGAAGTAATCTCAATATTGACAACTGCGCTTTTAACCTGTGGTGACAAACTTGTATCAGACAGCAATTGCCAAAGTGAATTATCCATTGAGAATCGCTCAGAGATATTCTTCAGGTCGGCTGATACAGCCAACAAATTGTTGTTGGTTTCATTTAATGTACGCATCGCCAAATCCATATCCGGCTGTTGCCTGACGGCCAGCGTATCCCCATCACCAATTGGTTTTTCGAAAGGCCACCCCGGCTCAATTTCCAGGAGCTTGCTGCCCAACAATCCATCGGTGCTCAAACTGGCCATTGAGTTCACAGATATATACTGCAGCCAATCTTCATCGACCGAGAAAACCACCTCAATCAGTGTGTCATTCAATGGGGCTATCTCCAATACACGCCCAAGGCTGAAGCCGTTGAAACGGACATTGTTGCCGGGCATCAATCCATCGATATCATGGAAATGTGCGTAAACGATGGCGTTTGCACTAAAAATATTCCGCTGCTGCCCGACAAAATATAACCCGGCAATCAGCAATGTCGTAGCCAGTATGACTAACAATCCAAGCCGTATATGTTGTATTGTTTTCATTGGGGTATTTCAAAAAAGGCATTCACTTGTTCGTCGTTCAATTGTGTTAAATACTCCGTGGTTCCTTCGCAATAGGATCGCCCATCGATGAGCATTACAACCCGATTGGCTGTTGTTCGTACACAATTCATATCGTGTGAGATGATGACCGCAGAGGTATTGTATCGTTGTTGAATGCGCACAATCAACGCGCTTATTTCGCGAGCGGTTATTGGATCCAGACCTGTAGTTGGCTCATCATACAAAATGATGCGCGGGCGAAGCATCAGAGCGCGAGCCAATGCTATACGTTTCTTCATGCCGCCCGACAATTCTTCCGGCATATAGTCGATCGTATGTGGAAGCCCAACATCATTCAACGCCTCAATTACAAGCTGATCGCGTTCACTATTCGACAAATTGCGTCGATGCCTTCGCAACGGAAACTCCAGATTTTCACGCACCGTCATGGAGTCATAGAGCGCATTGCTCTGAAAAAGGAATCCGGTTGTTGCCCGCAGCTTATCCAATTCGCGCATATCCATGGTTGTTACTTCCTTTCCCATTACGCGAATGCTCCCTGAATCGGCTTGTAATAATCCGATAATACACTTGATCAAGACGGACTTTCCAGAACCAGATTTACCTAAAACAACCACGTTCTCCCCTTCACTCAGATGCATCGAAAACGCTTTCAAGACGTGATTACTACCGAATGAAATCGATAAATCCTTTACCTCCAAAATATGTTGGCCCGCTTCCTTCATGTTATACTGAATATGTCGGCCAACTGCGCCGCAACCAAATCAATTACAAATACGACAAACGTTGAAAGCACTACCGCTGAGTTGGCCGAAATACCTACCCCCTGTGTGCCGTTTCGGGTAGCAAACCCCTTGAAGCAACCGATAATGCCAATGGCAAAGCCAAAGAAAAAAGACTTTGCAATGGATGGAATGACGTCATTGAAGGTGAGTTTAAGAAAGATCTGATGGGTGTATAAACTAAAGCTCACATCTTGCTTCAAATTCACCCCGAGGTACGCACCGTAGAGTGCAATCGCATCGCTAATCACGACAAGCATTGGCAACATCAGCATTGTGGCGAGTACTCGCGTAACCACCAAATAATTATAGGGGTTGGTTCCACTGACCTCCATCGAATCTATTTGCTCCGTGACCTTCATAGAACCCAACTCAGCACCAATACCCGACCCAATTTTTCCGGCGCATATCAGCGCCGTTATTACAGGTACTATCTCGCGCACGAGTGAAACTGAAACCACCGATGGCAACCACGATTCAGCACCAAAAGCCGCCATGGATGGATGCGATTGTATGGTTATTACCAACCCCATAATGAAACCCGTTATGACCACCAAGGGCATCGTTTTATTGCCAATGCGAAAACTCTGGTTAATCCATTCGGCCCACTCCATGTTGCGGGGCCGAAGCTCACGAAAAAACCTAGCCGTAAAGAAGGCCAATTCGCCTGCCTCAGCTATGAATAGATTTATGGGAATAGGAAGTTTCAGAAGAGCCATGCGTTAATTCAAAACGAAACTAGCCTCGTGCATAACCCTGTTTGATGAGTGAAATCATAAAATACAGATGGCATCTATGATGCTTGTTTTGCTTGACCCGTATAAAACTTTTTCTTGCGGTCGCAGAATGACCTCTTTCCGCTGCAAATTGCACCTGATATGAAAGCACTACGACAAGCCTTTGCCCTGCTGCAAGTCTTTCTCATAATTCTCTGGACCGCCATTTGCGGCATGGTGGGAATGCTGTTAATGCTCATTACATGGAATGGACAATGGGTGCATTATTTCGAAGGTCGCTACTTATTTTGTCCACCTGTTCTATTCATCGCCCGTGTAAAACTCAAAGTAACAGGCCTTGAAAACCTCGACACTACTCAACCGTGCATCTATGTATCCAATCACGTATCGCATCTTGATGTAGTTGCGATAGCGCGAGCCATTCCGCTCGGTCTTTTTTATATTGGAAAGAAAGAGCTCCAGAAAGTGCCTATTCTCGGTCAATACATGTATCTCATCGGACACATATTCATCGACCGAAAGAATCGGGAAAAAGCAATGGCCAGTATGCGTAAGGCAGCCCAGTTGATTAAGAAGGGCAAGAATGTCATTACGTTTCCGGAAGGCACACGCACGCGAGATGGCAAGACAGCCACTTTTAAGAGAGGCACCTTCATTATTGCCAAAGAAGGAATGATAGATATTCAACCCCTTGCAGTTGTGAATGCAGAAAACATTCTGCCTCGCGACTCCTATGTGATCAAACCGGGAACTATTGAAGTGCGGGTTGGTAAGCGCATATCGGCCAACGAAATCAAAGACCTCAACGCCGAAGCGGCTGCTGAATATGTAAGAAAACGCGTAATTGCGCTCCTTGAATCCAACTAGTATGCTTAGAAACATTCTTATCCAAGTGCTCTTTTTTATTGCACCTTTCAGTCTCTTCGCGCAGCCTCCTGCTCGCTGCGTTTTTACAGGGAGTGTGCATCTGGAAAGCAATGGATCACCAATCAGCAATGCGCAGTTGTTTGTTTCGGATTACGCTCCCACTCGCGGGAAAATGGATGTTAACTGGCCTTCATCGTACACCGACGCCGAAGGCAATTTCAGTATGGATTTGAAAGGACAGGCCAACTTTTTACGCATCATCCGATCGGAGGGTGATACCATAGATATAGGCGTCCGCGGATTTC
>JBILIX010000063.1:0-8397 GCA_044368835.1 Flavobacteriales bacterium
TATTGGAATTTTGGTAATTACTGGGGAAGCGGTCAAGACAGTATCATTGATTGGACACCTTGGCCTCCAACGTTCCCTCACACATTGCATTTTCCGGGTATCGGTTCCTACACAGTAGAGCTTGCAGACTCCAACTTTTGCGGTGTTGCTTCTACTAGCTTGACCATTCAGATTGTGCCGCCACCATCAGCACAAATTGCGGTGAGTGCGGATACAGTATGCGTGGGTGAATCGGTAACTTTTTATCAGCAAGCAACCGGCGGAGCTAACTTATACCGTTGGACTTTCGGCAATAACAACGCTTGGTATACTACCGGTTCAGGTAATATTACATATCTCTACAATACTCCGGGTACGTATCACGTGGGTAGCATGGTTGGTATTTCGGGCAGCAATGGTTGCTCTGATACAGCGTGGGTAGATGTTGTGGTACTTCCAAATCCGCTCGTTGCCATCAATGCCGATGAAACCAACGGCTGTGATCAATTGCAAGTCGATTTTACCGCTGTTACTCCAAACGCAGTAAGTTGGTCGTGGGATCTGGATAACGGAACCTCAGCGTTCACTGGTGTTGATCCACCGCTTGTAAACTACACCCAGCCTGGAAATTACAATGTTTCACTTACCGTAGAGAATGCATATGGTTGTTCGGCGGAAGATGATATTACAATCCATGTATATGAGTCGCCGCAGGTTGACTTCAACGTGTTTAACCTGTGCGAAGGTGAAACGGCCCAATTCACAGACTTGACCGTTTCAGGTAACAACGATGACATTACCGATTGGGCATGGGATTTTGGTGATGGCAACAATTCGGATGAGCAGAACCCAAGCTATGGTTACACCACAACCGGAAGCTTCCTGGTTCAGCTCTTCGTAACAACGGAACATTGCTTAGGCAGCGATACTGCAACCGTGATTGTGCAAGATGCACCGTTAGCTTCCCTTTCAGCTGACGTGGTTGAGGGCTGTGGCCCACTCACTGTCAATTTTACTAATAACAGCGATGCAGCTGCAGTATATGAATGGGATTTGGGCAATGGTCAAATCATAACTTCATTCTCAGGTCAGCATACTTTCCTCAACACAGGTGCTTCAGATACTACCTATCAGATTACCCTTACTGCATTGAATGCTTTTGGATGTGGAACTTCCGATACTGTATCGGTTACCGTTTATCCGGGAGCAGTTGCATCCTTTATTGATGACAATTCAGCACCTACCTGTGGTCCGATGGACGCTTACTTCCAAAATGCATCGTTGAATGCATATGGCTATGCGTGGGATTTTGGTGATGGTTCAACTTCAAACTTGGTAAGCCCAACGCACACCTATTACAACAACACAGGCTTTCTCGATATCTACGAAGTAACGCTGGTTGCTTACAACATCAATGGTTGTAATGACACCACTTCGAACACCTTGTTCGTGTATCCACTGATGAACCTGGATTTTGAAATTACAGGGAACCAAGGCTGTGCGCCCGTAACTGCCACGATGCCCTTTGTGAGCGGTATTCAGAATTATCATTGGGATTTTGGTGATGGATCTACTTCGCCTTTTGCCATGCCAAATCACACGTTTAACAACTACACCAATGCACCTGTTGTGTATGATGTAATACTCGTTGGAACCTCGGCTTTTGGTTGTGTTGATACAGCCACGACTCAGGTGACAGTGTTCCCAAATGCCATCGCTCAATTCAGCTCTTCGGCTATTTCCGGTTGTTCTCCGCTGCAAGTTGATCTGACTAATTTGTCGATCAATGCCGACACGTACGATTGGAACTATGGTGACGGAGCTGTATCGCAAGAAAATGGAGTTGTACATACCCATATGTTCACCAATAATGGCACTACGCCATTGGTTCGCACGGTAGCACTTGCAACTCAGAACATCTATGGTTGTATGAGTTCTTTCGCAACTAATGTTGAGATCTATCCGCAAATTGAAGTGTCATTTGTACAACCTATCGATGTATGCTCTCCGGCTACAGTCGCATTTAGCAACACCAGTATTAATGTGAGTGCCTATGCATGGAACTTAGGAAATGGTCTGCAATCAGTGGCTCAAAATCCAACTTCAGTGTTTGAGAACATCACAGACAGCGATGTATCCTACACCGTAACACTTACTGGTGCGTCTGTATTCGGATGTGTTGATTCTGTGTCGCAATCCTTCACTGTAAAAACTACACCTGTTGCGGCATTTACATTGGGTGAGCTCGCGGCGTGTTCTCCTGTTCAAGTTGAAATTTCAAACCAGAGTGTGCGCGCCGACAGCTTGTACTGGAGCTATGGCGACGGCACGTCATCAAACAACACCGATTCAATTCAGCAAGTGGTTTATGAAAACAACGGAACGATTGCTCAGGATTTTGTAATTACTCTGGTAGCTGTTACGGATGAAGGTTGCTCGAGCCAACAGACTTCTGCGCTTACTGTTTATCCTCTGATTGATGCCGGATTTATTGAACCAGGTGTTTATTGCAATCCTGCTACGGTTCAGTTCAACAGCACAAGTGTAAATGCAAACTCGCTGCAGTGGAACTTCGGCAATGGAACGGTATCCTCCATTCCGGCACCAACTTCCTATTTTACAAATGACAGCGGTGACCCGGTAACCTTCGCGGTTCAATTAATTGCAACTTCGACCTATGGTTGTGTTGATTCGGTAATGCAAGATTTGGTTGTTAATCCAACACCGGTGATTGATTTTGTGCCGAACGTTTATGCGGGTTGTGCTCCAATTGAAATTGAGTTCACAAATAACTCGTTGTATGCTGATGATGTTTCTTGGACTTATGGCGATGGTGCTGTTTCGACTACCACGGATCTCGTTCATTCCCATGCTTATTCAAATAATGGCAACCAGCCTGAAGTAATGCAAGTAACATTGGCTGCTACTTCTGCCGAAGGATGTAATTCCTCACAAAGCGTTGAGGTTACAATCTATCCTGCAGTGACTGCTGCGTTCATGAGCCCTGGTGAGTTTTGCTCACCCGCTCAGGTTGCTCTTGTAAACACAAGTGTGAATGCAGTTTCTTACGAGTGGACCTTCGGCAACGGCTTGATGTCGATTATGCAAAATCCGACAACGAACTATTCAAATACATCCGGTGTAACTGAGGTGCATGATATTCAACTGCTCGCAGCCAATGCGTTTGGTTGTGTTGACACTACTTATCAGCAAGTGACCATTCACGCAACACCTGATATGAATGTATTGGCGAGTGCAAATGCCGGATGTTCGCCGTTGCAGGTAACCTTCACTAATTCAACACTTTTCGCTGACAGCTACTCGTGGATTTATGGTGATAATTCCTCTTCAATCACGGCAGATTCTCAGCACGCACATACATTCACAAATAACGGCAACGTATCACAGGAATTTGAAGTGGCAGTAACTGCATCCACTGCTGCAGGTTGTTCGGCTCAGGCCAACATCATCATCCAGGTTTATCCAGTTGTTGAGGCCTCGTTTGAAGACCCGGGAGCGTATTGTTCTCCGGTGAGTGTAGGCTTTGTAAATACAAGTGTGAACGGTGCAGCCTATCAGTGGGATTTTGCAAACGGTGTACAGTCCATTATGGAGCAGCCGGTTGTTTATTTCACGAATACTTCGGATACAACACAAGTATACGATGTGTCTTTGTTGGTGACTTCAGCTTATGGTTGTGAATCACAATACACAGCTCCTTTGACATTGTATGCACTTCCAAACGCATCGATTTTGTTGGCTGAAAGCAATGCTTGCGAGCCCGGGCCTGTTACCATCTATAACAACTCAACCGGAGCAGCTACATACATGTGGGATTATGGCGATGGAACCGCTTCCAACACCTCACTCACTGCGCATGCACACGATTATTCGAACGCGCCTTTTCAAACCAACTCTTATACCATCTTGTTGGTAGCTACATCGGAAGAAGGTTGCGTTGACCAGGCATCTGTAAACTATACCATCTATCCGGGTGTGGTTGCTGCCTTCACAACCGATACCATTGGCTGTGCTCCCCACAATGCCCCATTTATCAACCAAAGTGTTGGTGCTGTTTCGTATCAATGGAATTTTAGCGATGGTCAGGTTTCTTCGGAAACATCTCCAGCCATGCTGTTTAATGCTCCTTTCGATACCGATGTTGAATTGGAAGCACAGCTAATTGCAACGAATGTGTATGGCTGCTCGGACACAGCTATGAAAATGATTCATGTGATGCACACACCACAGGCGATAGCTCAGATAGACACTGTGATGGGGTGTTTTCCTGCAACGGCTGTGCTTTACAACGGATCTATTGGTGCAGATAGCTACAACTGGCAGTACGGCACCGGTCAGACCTCAACTACCGAGGCAGAGTATCATGAGCAGGAATACATCAATGTTACGAACGATGTGTTTACTTTCTATATCACGCTTCAGGCATTCACGGATTATGGCTGTATGAGCAGCGATCAATTGACACTGGATGTTGCGCCTGATATTGATGCCGATTTTAATTCCGTTCAGCAAGGCTGTTCTCCGCTTGAAGTATATTTTGATAATATCAGTGATGGAGGATCAAGCGTTGCATGGAGCTTCGGTGATGGCGATCTTTCAAACGCATATGAGCCGCAGCACACCTTCTTCAATTGGGGTTCAAATGATACTACTTATGCTGTAACCATGGTGTTGTATGATAATTACGGCTGTTCGGATACCGTTACGCGCAACGTGTTGGTATATGCCAATCCGATTGCAGGTTTTGAAGCAACACCACAAACTCAGTTGTGGCCAGACGCTACCATAGACATCACCAACACAACTGTTGGCGGTGACTTGGCTGCTACCTGGAATATGAACGATGGTACTTTCCTCTATGAGATGAATCCTGGTTCTTACACCTATGAGCATTGGGGTGAATACACCATTCAGTTGGTAGTGAGCAACGGTTCGTGCAGTGATACCACGTATCGCACGATCGAGATTTTGCCACCCTCACCGGTTGCTAATTTCCAAGGTCCTGCAGAGGGTTGCGTGCCGCTTACTGTTCAATTCTCTAACCTCAGTGAGAATGCAGTAGGATCGACTTGGTCTTTTGGCGATGGAAACCAGTCGACCGCTGAAAATCCGATTTACACCTATTATACGCCCGGTATTTATTCCGTAACGCTTACAGTAGTTGGTCCTGATGGTAGCAGCGATGTGATGACACAGGAGCAAATCATCTATGTATATGCCAATGCAACAGCTGCTTTCGCTGTTACTCCAAACACCGTAAGTGTGCCAGGTGAGCCAGTTTATTGTTTGAACCTTTCTACCAATGCAACCAGCTACTCATGGGATTTTGGTGATGGTTCAACTTCAACTGAGGAGAATCCGCTCCATTACTACCAAGAAGAGGGTGATTACGATGTTACACTCGTGGCAATAAATGAGAACGGATGCTCAGACACCCTTCTGTTGCCAGGGTTGGTGAACGCGAATGACATTGGAATGATTGAGTTTCCGAATGCGTTTTCACCCAACGTGGTGGAGAGCAGCGGTGGCTTCTACAATATTCACAGCCTCGACAACGACGTGTTTTTCCCAATCCACAAGGGTGTAGAAGAATATAAGTTGCAGATCTTCAACAAATGGGGTGAGTTGCTCTATGAAAGCGGCGATGTAGCAAAGGGTTGGGATGGTTACTACCGCGGTCATTTAGTGAAGCAGGATGTGTATGTGTGGAAGGTAGAAGCTCGATTTGTGAACGGTCAGAAATATGATAATGCCGGAGATGTAACCGTAATTGTTAAATGAGCGTACAACTAGAAAAATCAGCGGTAAGAAACTACCAGAATTATGATGAATCGTTTCCTGAACATAGCGCTATTGTGCCTTTTGGCCAAGAGCACTCTTGCTCAGGATCAGCAATTCACGCAGTTTTACGCAGTGCCTACAGCGGTTAGCCCATCCTTTGCCGGGGCATCTATTCAGAGCCGAGTGAGTATGCAGTATCGAAACCAATGGGCTGCGATACCGGGTGGTTTTAATGCCGGCAACATCACGTTCGATCAGTTTATGCCCAACCTCAACAGCGGCATTGGTATGCTGGTGAGCTATGACCAAGCCGGGTCTGGCGCCCTGCGCTCTTCAACGGTGGCTGTCCAATACGCATACGAAGCACGCATCAAGCGCAATCTTTTTTTCCGACCTGCTTTGCAATTGGGGTATGGTCAAAAGTCGATCGATTTTGAAAAGCTAACCTTCTATGATCAGCTGGTGCGCGAGGGCGATGAGGCTTCATTGGAAGCGGGTACGGTGCGTCCGGTCAATTATTACGATATGGGCGCAGGGATGCTTCTGTATAGCCCGAAGCTTTGGTTGGGTGTTTCTGCGTTTCACAACAATGCGCCGGATGTTTCCTTATACGATTCACAGAAGACACCGCTGGCCAGAAAATTATCAGTACACGGTGGCTATCGCATTCGTTTGAAGGGCAATTCGCTTCGTAAGCTTGATCATTACATGGTGGTTGCCGCAAACTACTTGGCACAACAACAATTCGATCAGCTGGATCTTGGATTCTACTATGAGTTTTCGCCTATGATTTTGGGCATGTGGTATCGAGGCTTACCTATGAAGAGTAATTCGTATGGATACTTTAATCACGATGCACTTGCTTTCGTACTGGGCTTTCAGGCCGGTAATTACAAGGTGGGATACAGCTATGATATAACTGTTTCGAAGCTGGGAATAGCTAGCAGCGGTGGTTCGCATGAGGTTTCGTTGGTGTATCAATGGGCCAACAAACACAATCAGCGTGCGAAGAAAATTCGCATCATGCCTTGCGCGAAGTTTTAGTCTTTAGCGGATAATATTCACTTCGCGCTCCAATTCAATTCCGAATTTTTGTTTGACATCATCAATGATGGAGGTGCTTAGATCGTAGATCTGATTTCCGGTTGCTCCTCCGTAGTTGACCAGCACAAGCGCCTGTTTGTCGTGCACACCATAGTTCCCCATGTTTTTCCCTTTCCAGCCGGCGCGTTCAATGAGCCAGCCTGCAGGCACTTTCACATGTTCGTTGTCGATGGGGAAGCAAGGTGCATTGTTGTGATGTTCCTGAATTTTACGATAGACATCCATCTGAACAACGGGGTTTTTGAAGAAGCTTCCTGCGTTGCCGATTTTCTTGGGGTCGGGCAATTTGGATGAACGAATGTTGATGACCGCCTTGGCGATGTCTTTGATGCTAATGTTGTCGAGGTGCATTTTATCGAGCTCTTCTTCTATAGCGCCATACGAAGTGTGAAGCACAGGGCGCTTGTTGAGTCGAAACGTGACGGATACAATGACCCATTGGTCTTTTTGTTCGCGCTTGAAAATACTTTCTCGGTAACCGAATTTGCATTCCTCCAATGTGAATACGCGCATGCTTCCATCGGAGATATGGATGGCTTCCAGTGAGTGAAAAACGTCCTTGATTTCGACTCCGTATGCACCAATGTTTTGCATGGGGCTGGCTCCTACACAACCCGGTATGAGCGCCAAGTTTTCGATACCAGCATAGTTGGATTGAATGCAGTGCATAACCAATTCGTGCCATACTTCGCCTGCAGCGCTTTTTACATAGTAGTGATGCTCGTCTTCCGCAATGGTCTCAATTCCCTTCAGCTCGTTTTTCATTACTACACCATCGAAGTTGCGCACGAAGAGCATGTTGCTTCCGCCACCGAGCACGAGACGCGGGTTCTGACGTACTGTGGGGTGTTCGAGTAGTTCGCGCAGTTCATCGATGGATTGAAAAGCTGAGAAGTAGCGCGCCTGGGCACTTACACCGAATGTATTGTGAGGTTTGAGCGATTCGAATTCCGTTATCATGTTTCAAAATTGTACATCGAACCCTCTGTTTTCGAAATACCTGCCGCTAGTTATTACCGAAGTTTTCCATAATCAATTGCTCTTGTCTTCGATAGCCGCAAGTAGTTCTTCATGGCTAATGACTTCGTAGTGGCCCAAGGTGCATTCTAGCAGATCCGTTATGAGGATCCTTTCCGGTAGAATGCTCGCATGCAGTTCGTGCCGGAGAAACTTCTTGCCAAGTTGCTGCCATTCAATCATGTGCTCGGATGATGTTATTTGGTAATAACTTTTTCCCGATGTATTTTTCCGAAACTGAGGATATACGAATGCCATTCCTCAAATTTGAGGAATTCAACTAATACGATCGCTCTTCTATGTCAACTTATTTTTTACGTCGCTTTGCTCAGCAGCTATTGGATAATCATCCCGATGATTTGAGCCAAGTGACGGTGGTGTTGCCAACCACCCGTGCTCGCCTTTTTTTGATGCGCCATTTGCATGAGTTGAAGGGAGGAGCGTTTTGGGCGCCACGATGCATGATTTTGCCCGATTGGGTGCGCTCGCTGTTGC
>JBILIX010000064.1:0-8363 GCA_044368835.1 Flavobacteriales bacterium
ATGATGAATTCAACATTGAGCGAGTAGAAAAACAGAAGAAGATTGACGAGATTCTCGATAAGATTGGTCGTTCAGGGTATGAAAGCCTAAGCCAATCTGAAAAGGATTTTCTGTTTAAACATTCGCAGAAATAATGGGCGGTGTCTTTTGTATGCGTTCATTGCGCCCATACATTTGACTCATGCCAAATGCCACTGCAGAACAAAAAAAGCGATCGCGAACCAATTGGTTCATGCTGCTTCTGAACTCTGCAGCTGCACTAACTCTTTTACTTGCCTATGCCGCTGCAGCCTTCGGCCCCAATGCAATGGGTTACTTTGCGCTATTTGGATTGGCATATCCGTTTTCACTTCTATGCAACCTTCTCTTCATTGTCTTCTGGTACTTTAAAAAGCGTGTCTATACACTCTTTTCAATTGCTGTTATTTTGGTTGGTGTAAATCACCTGACAGCTTTTTTCCAAGTGAGTTGGAAAGGAAGTAAAAAAGAAAACCACAGCCAGCTAAAAGTTCTAACCTACAACGTGCACGTTTTTGATGTTTTCGATAAAAAAGATGGTGCGGCAACACGGGATGCTATCTATGATGTGTTGCACCGTGAACAGGCCGATGTAATATGCTTTCAAGAGTTTTATCAATCCGAAAAATCAAAAGCATTTCCAACACGCGACACGCTGCTCGCGTTTCTTCCGAACAAATACTATCATGAGCGTTACACGCATGCGATAAGTGGCCAGCAGTACTTCGGGGTTGTAACACTTTCAAAATACCCCATTGCACGTAAAGGATTTGTACCCTTTTCTACCGACGTCAACAACTTCTGCATCTACGTTGACATCGTAAAAGACACCGACACCATTCGAGTATACAATGCACATTTACAATCGATCCGGTTTAAGAAGGAAGATTACGATTTAGCCAACGGTAAAACAGACCAAAGTGAAATCGATGAAGCGAGTTTGCGTATTGCCCGAAGGCTCAAAAATGCCTTTGTGAAACGGCAAGAGCAGGTCGATCGCATAGCAGCCAGTATTCGAGCAAGCCCACACCCTGTTGTGCTGTGTGGCGACTTCAACGACCCGCCTGTTTCGTACACCTACTGCACGTTTACAGACAGACTAGAGGACTCTTTCAGAGCTTGCGGAAATGGTATTGGCAACACCTACATTGGAGCCTTTCCTTCATTCCGAATAGACTATATTCTGCATAGTCCGGAAATCGAAACAATAGACTACGAAACGTTGCCGGAGGAACTGAGTGATCACCATGCTGTGACCGCCACATTGCAGTGGAAGAAGAAGAAATAATTCTAAATCACTTCTTCAGATTTTTTCGGTAAGCCGCTGCTTCAACAAAGTACTTCTTGGGCACATAGAGCATTCCGAAGCACTCACCATGCTCTTTGTTCAAATGTTTATGATGCACCTTATGTGCCTTTCGAATGGCGCGGAAGTAGACATTGTCGGTGCGAGAAAACCAGTCAAAACGCTGATGAATGAGCACATCATGAATGAGGAAATAAGACAACCCGTACAGCAGAATCCCAATTCCTATGAAGAAGCGGAAGTCAAATGCACCCATTGAACCAAACACAATGAGCAAACAACTCGGCACCGCAAAAATCAAAAAGAATGCGTCGTTTTTCTCAAAGAAGCCGCCTCTCGGTTGATGGTGGTCTTCATGGAAATACCACATTAAACCGTGCATTACGAATTTGTGTGTGCACCAGGTTATGCCCTCCATAACCACGTAGGTTGCCAATGTTATCAGAACACCCATCATGACAATTTCAATTTTACATGAGCCATTACTTCGGGCAAAGCTATTTTAAACCATTCAGTATATCGAGCAGGATTGAGCTGAGCGTCGATATAAACATCGTACACAGGCATCCACTTCCATTCAGAAACCTCATCAAGATTGATAAGCGGCGATTCGTTGGTAGTTCCGAAAAAAACGTGATCGAACTCATGCTCAATCAAGTCGCTGTCGAGTTCGGCCTTGTATATGAAATCGAACGCCTTGTTCATCGTACAAAACAATCCCATTTCCTCCTGTAATCTTCTGTTTGCCGCCACTTCAACTGTCTCGCCCTGCATGGGATGCGAACAGCATGTGTTGGTCCACAGACCGGGGCTATGATATTTGGTGAGTGCTCTTCGTTGAAGCAGCATTTCGCCTTTGGCATTGAATAGAAATATCGAGAAAGCCCTATGCAGTGCGCCCTTTCGATGCGCCTCCATTTTTTCCATTACACCAAGAGCAATGTCCCTTTCATCAACCAATATCACTTCATTGATATTCATGCAATGAGCAATTTTAGATAAGATTCAGATTGTTCTTGATATAACAAGACATCAACAGTGCGTACTTGCTTGAATTCGGAATTCGAATTCGTTCTTCCATTATTCGATGACTTGGGATGGAGCGGATTTTTGCAAATAGTTGTCGATAATACACATAGGCGATTAGCACACCCAAGCGGGCATCTTTCGGCAGCATCAGTATACCCTTGTAGGCCACATCGAAATCTTCTTCAATTTCCTCTTCAATGCGTGCTTTCATTTCATCATCAAAGCGATCAAAATCCAATCCGGGGAAGTAAGCACGTCCGAGACCGCTGAAATCATCCTTCATGTCTCTCAAAAAATTGATTTTCTGAAACGCAGCCCCCAGTCGCATGGCGAAAGGAGTGAGCTTTTTATACTGCTCAATATCGCCTTCCGTGAAAACCTTCAGGCACATCAAACCTACCACTTCAGCCGACCCAAGAATGTAGGCTTCGTAGCCTGCCCTGTCATATTCCTTCTGCTGCAAGTCCATCTCCATGCTTATCAGAAAGCGGTCTACCAATTCAAAGTCAAAATTGTACTGGTGATAGACCATCTGAAAAGCGTGCAGTATAGGATTAAGAGACACACGATTCTCAATGGCGTGAATCGTATCACGACGAAAATTGAGCATGAGGTCTTCCTTATTGAATTCATGCAGTGTGTCCACGATTTCGTCTGCATAGCGCACGAACCCGTAGACACCGTAAATAGCGTTTTGGAATCGTTGATGCAACAAACGAATTCCTGCACTGAAACTGGTGCTGTATGCCTGAGTAGCGGATTTACTCGCTTTAAAAGCAACGATATCAAATATTTCGCGTTGGTTATGCGCCATGGTAGTGTTTATCTTTTTTGGAAATATTTCTCAACTTCATCGGCCACAATTTGACCGCTAATAATACTTGGAGGTACGCCCGGTCCCGGCACCGTCAGCTGTCCTGTAAAGAACAGGTTCTTCACTTTTTTACTTTTCATCCGTGGCTTCATAATCGCCGTTTGCATGAGCGTATTTGCCAACCCATATGCATTGCCTTTGAAGGCATTGTAGTCGCTTATGAATTCTTCATGCGCATATGACCTCACATATTCAATATCCTGTTCCAAGTCCTCACCCGTGAGTTTTTTGATTCGTTCCAAGCAAACTTTGAAGTAACTCATTCTTTCTTCTTCAGTACTTGTAAGTCCTGTTGCTACCGGAATCAGAATAAATAAATTCTCCTTGCCTTCGGGGGCGACAGACGGATCTGTTGCTGAAGTACAACAAAGATAGAAAAGTGGGTTTTCAGGCCAAGAAGGTGTGTCATAGATTTCTACGGCATGTCGATCGAATGGCTCATCAAAAAACAGGTTGTGATGGAGAATTCCCTTGACCTTTCTTTTCACCCCTATATAAAACAGCAATGAGGAAGGCGACATTACGCGACTTTCCCAGTAATCATCGGTATAAGAGCGGTGTTCCTTTTTCAGTAGCTTCGATTCTACGTGATGGTAGTCTGCGGCTGCAACAATAGCATCGAACTGCTCGGTAATTCCATCAAACGAGATAGCATGCGCCTCGTTGTCGCTTACGTCAATGGCATTGACCTGACTTGAAGTGATTATGCGCACCCCTAGTTCCCTGGCCAACGAAGTCATCGCCTCTGCGATTTTGCACATTCCGCCTTGTGGAAACCACGTACCCAACATGATGTCGGCGTAGTTCATCATGCTGTACATGGCCGGAGTTTTCTCTGGCTTTGCCCCCAAAAAAAGGATGGGAAACTCCAGCAGTTGAATAATCTTGGGATGCTTGAAGAACTTTTTAGCATGACTGGAAAAGCCGGAGAACAAGTGAAGCCTGAAGGATTCTATGAGCAATCGAGGCTGAGCAAACTCCAATATGCTGAGCGACGGCTTCCAAACGAAGTCGGCCATGCTCACATCATACTTGATTTTGGCTTCGGCCATGAATTGGTCGAGTTTGGCTGAGGATCCCGGTTCAATTGCTTCCACCATTTTCTTGAACTCAGCGTAGGCAGCCGGCACATCGAGTGGAGCACCATCCTGAAAGAAAACGCGGTAAGAAGGATCCAGACGCTTCAGCGTGTAGTAATCACTTACTTTTTTGCCAAAGCGATTGAAGAACTGTTCAAACACCTCCGGCATCCAGTACCAAGAGGGCCCCATATCGAAGGTATAGCCTTCAACTTTGAAGGAACGCCCTCTGCCACCGGTCTCTGCATTTTTTTCAAGCAGCGTCACATCAAAGCCTTTGTGGGCCAATGAAGCAGCTGAAGCTAAGCCGGCGAAACCGGCACCAATCACAGCAATTTTCTTTTTAGATGCAGTCTGCATGTTTGTTTAACGATAAGAGCAATTCAATAAACAAACAGAACCAACAATGGTTCAAGGGATTGCCTCATAAACTCTGGTGACAGAAGTCAAGCGCTTACTTGACTCGAATGCGCTGGCCTAATCGCAGCGTGCTCGACTCTTTAATACGATTGATTTTGCATAAAGAGTTTATGGATGTTCCGTTTTTGCGAGCTATTGAATAGAGGGTATCTCCCTTTTTAACGACATGATATTTAGCCTTTGTAGATTTAGCAGGCTTTGCCGCAGCATTGCGAGCCGCGATGGTTTGGGGTGACACACCCGCCGGCTCATAGTGCACGGGAAGCAGGGTAAAAGAAGAGGCTAACAGGGCTTGTGCAGAAGGGTTAACTATTAACAGGGGGTCAAATGCCTGACCCATGTAACGAAACTCGAAGTGCAGGTGTGCACCATATGAACGACCTGTATTTCCTCCTAGACCAATGATGTCTCCGGCTTCCACATGATCGCCTGGCAGCACTTTACGCTGCGACATGTGCGCATAGAGCGTTTCCAGTCCATTGTTGTGACGAACCACCACAACATTACCATACGAAGAATGGTACTGGGAGATGCGAACCATTCCTTCAAAAGCCGCGAACACATTGTCGCCCACTTCCAGGTCGATATCCAATCCGTAGTGCATCCTACCCCAACGCGGACCAAAAGGTGAGGTCATCATACCAATTGCCGGATAGTGAAAATCGCAATCACTGTGGGCTAGGTGGAAATTGATGCCTGTGCCAACAGCCGCTTGATCGGCACGATAGGCAAACAGATTCTTGGTATCCCAATGGCAATACGTTTCGTAAGCCGGAATGTGTCGGATGGAGTCGCGCACGTTCAACAATTGAAGCTCCACTGCACGTTCGTTGAAAATTGCCATGGAGTTCACCTCTTCATCGGAAGCACCGCCGGCGTGGGGAAGCGCATTCGTATCGTCTACCATCTCAAACTCAGAAAACAACTCAGGTTCTTCCCCCTGTGACCACGCCGAAAAGGCGAGCAGAGTGAACATGAATATCCCTAGGAATGTGTGGATTTGTTTTCTCAAAGCGCGGCAAAAATAGAAAAAAGGAGACAAGTCTATGATTTTCAAGTCGAGCTAAGTTCTAAACGAAACGTTAATTTAATGGCTTGGGGCTACATGTAACGTGTTAACTTATTGATTCACATCAACGTATTCGACCCTGCACTTGCCCATACCTTTGCCCCCAATTCACTAAAAGATGAATAGAATCACGTTAGACATACTCGCATTCGGAGCCCATCCCGACGATGTTGAGATCAGCTGTGGGGCAACCCTTATTCGGGCTGTTGAGGAGGGAAAGAAAGTTGGGCTGGTCGATTTAACGACCGGAGAAATGGGGAGCAGGGGGAGCGGTGAATTGAGGCTGCAAGAGGCAGAAGCTGCACGTCGATTGATGGGTCTAGTTGTCAGAGAAAATCTGGAATTTCGGGATTGCTTCTTCACGAACGACGAGTTTCATCGACTCAAGGTGATTGAGAAAATCAGGCAGTACAGGCCCGCAATTGTATTGGCGAATTCGCCCAGCGACCGACATCCTGACCATGCCCGTGCATCGGAGCTGGTTCGTGAAGCCTGCTTTTACTCCGGTTTAGCAAAAATCGAAACCAGTTCAAACGGAATTCTTCAGGAGCCTTGGAGGCCCCGATCTGTATTTATGTACATTCAGGATTACTACCTAGCACCTTCATTCGTTGTGGACATTTCCGGATATTGGGAGAAAAAAGTTGCCGCATTAAAGAGCTACGGCAGCCAATTTCACAATCCTGTATCGAAAGAACCGAAGACGCCTATTTCCGGTGAGGAATTCTTTGATTTTCTGTATGGAAAAGCGCTCAGCTATGGAAGACCCTGTGGCTTTACGCTTGGAGAGGGATTCATCACCGATCGCAGTCCCGGCGTGCAAAGCATCAGTGATGTTCTTTAACGATCTTTCCACGTTTTAGGCCCCTGCCTATTGGGCACAGAAGCAGTTGCTATCCTATTCAGAAACGATTCGAAAAGTGGGTCCGAAGGCGCGGGACAAACATCGGCCACTACGACGCCCTTGGCGTCGAGCAACACCTGGTGAGGAATGGCCTTCAGGTTGAATTTTTCCTGCACGAAAGGCTCCGCATTGCCGTATACCATCTTAATGGGCAGTTTCAGGTTTTCTTCCAGGTATTTGCGATAATTTCTGTAGTCGTCGTCCATGCATACAGCCACAAATTGAATTCGCCCACTAAACTTTTCCTGCCAGCGCTCAAGAACCAACATTTCCTTCAGGGAGGATGGACTCCAGGAAGCAAAGAAAAGCAGATACAAAGGCAGACCGTCTGCATTCGATAGTGACCATTTCTCTTGGGTTTCATCTGTGAATACGAATTCTTGAACAGGCCAGCCTGCCCTGCAGCGCGTCAACTGATAGCGCGTAGATTCAGCAACAGCATCGACCAAGGAATCGCCCGTATGCACTTTGCTTAACAGAATGTCAATTGACGCCCTATCAAATGACTTGTTGTTGTAGATGTCTTTCAATCCATTTAAGGCTGCCAGGTGCTTCAGTCTATCCGACTGCAATCCAGATTCGGTGCTCAACGCCTCTCCCAAACGTATCAAATCGCGGTCGACATTGACCGCCCTGATAATCGCGGCCTGCACGGGCGCCTTCTGTCCAACCAATATGTTTCGAGTAAACAACTTGAAACAACTCACAAATGCAGGATTATGTGCCTTTGGTGTCACAGACATAAAGTAGTTTTCATAAAAGACTTTCCGATTCATTCCGGAGAGAAGGTGCAACTCGCCCAAAGCAAATCGTTTGTATGTGCCGGTGAATTCCGGGTCGCTTGAATTTTCATTGATCTGCGCTATTGAATCTTCGAAATGAGTAACCCATCGACTGAATCCCTTCTCAAGATTTTTATTCAATGAATCTGCAATGACAGATTTTGCATACATATCAACCCCTTCCCTTTTGCTGCCGAGGTACTTGATGTATTCAGGAGCACCTCTATACTCATCGGCCGCAAAATCATAAAAGTGATTGCTGATGAAGGATGCATAGTCGGCATTGAATTTTCGAATAACCCAATTCACGTCTGATTGGGGTAAATCAGTGAACTGAATACTCACTTCGGTATTGTCAAAACGCTTGTAATCGGCTTGCGACGACGGCGGAAAAACAACGGAATAGGCATTTCCGGGCTGCACATACAGCGGAGCTTCTACGCGTTGAATGTGAATGTAGACACGGCGAGTAAATTCAGGATCAAATTGAATTGCAAAAGTGCCATTGTCATCCACATCGCACTGTCCAAGTAAAATTCTTTTCCCTGAAAACTCATCCTGAATAGCAATCACGGCGAGCTTTCGCCCTTCGTAACCTTTCGCCTCACCGCGCAAACTGCTCAACTGCGCGCACAAATGAAAAGGCAAACACAGCAATAAGAAAAAAATCAATCGATTACTCATAGACATTTACCCCCTTCGGTAAGAACTGCGAAACCTGACCTTTATTTTTGATAATCTCCCTAACAATGGTACTGCTTAGGGAAACCCATTGCGTATCGGCTGCCAAGAAAACTGTTTCCACTTCAATAGACATCGCTTTGTTCATGTGAGCGATGGACATTTCGTATTCAAAATCGACAGAGTTTCTGATGCCTCGCA
>JBILIX010000065.1:0-8351 GCA_044368835.1 Flavobacteriales bacterium
TGCTAATTGTATACACTGCGCCTGGTTGAAGGATTGTACCACTTGGAATGGTGAGCGTAAAATCGCCGTCACCGATAATCATGCATCCGATATCTGCCGGTGTAGCACACGTGTTCATCAACTCAATCCATTCGCTTGTATTGGGTGGGATGCCATCATTGCCTGTTGCATTCACCAGGATTTCATTGATAACAATGCACTGCGCCTGCATCGATGCTAAGGGCAGAAAACACAGCGGCAGAATGAATACAGAAAGACGTAGAATTCTATCCACAGATTTGCTTTAAGGTTAATTTAATTTCGGTCGGCGAATTTCGCATATTGTAGGCTTAATTGGTGCAAATGGGTGCATAAGATTTTAACGATTTGGTGACAAATGTTACCTCCAGCCATGGGTTGAGTGCTAAGTTTGCCGCATGCAAAAGGAAAAAAGTCGTTTGGCTTCGATGCTCAAGCATGAATGCCCCGTTTGTAGTCAGTCATCAATTTACACAAATCCGCGGGTTTACACATTCGTAGACCTGGGTTCTATGCATAAAGAGTGTCCTGTTTGTCATACGAATTTGGTTCCCGAAACCGGGTTTTATTTCGGTGCAGCCTATGTGAGTTGGGGCCTAACCGTTGGGTTATGGGTTTCCGTGCTCGTTGCTTTGAAGGTATTGGATGCATTGGGTTGGATTGAATTCGGGTTTCTCACGCACCCGGTAACTTTCCTTTGCACGGGTATGGCGGCAACACTCGTTTTATTTCCCTACTTATTCCGATTGTCACGCAGCATCTGGGCCTACATGTTCATCAAGAAAAAGACGGAAGTGGAAGTATTGGGATAGATTTAGATTCCGGATTGACTAATAAACGCACACAACGGTGTCGTACAATGCTCCGTATCCGATGAACGCGCCTATACCACCTTCCAGATTACTCTCTAAATTGAACGGAATGGCGAAAGGACTGCCTTGGTTTCCGATTTGAGCTTCCAGGCTACGAATGAATTTAAACGCAGCCCTATCGATGGTGCAGCCGCGAACGACCACCGTATCACCTACCTTGAAGTAGCCGCGTTCGTCGTTCTCGTCATCAAACTTTTGAGAGTTTGATTCGATGCCTCTTGGGTAGGCAAACTCAAAACTAAGTCCATTGTAAAACTGATCATCGCCCACCGAACCAAAGGGTGCAATGAACGTCCTGTCCTTCTGCTGACCTCGCAATGCAGCATCAGCAGCGGTAGGCGGATAGTGGTTAATCCGTTTTGCAAACCACCGATAGGCATTGCCAATGGTATCGGGGTCGGTGAGTTGGCCATAGAGAATTCCGAGTGTGTCCTGTACGTCAGGATTGATAATGTCGAAATACACGGTGTCGAGTTCAACCAAGGCCGGTATTTTCGTTGTTCCTGTAATGTGGTGGATGTCTTTGTGGATTTCAATTCGATACTCAGTATTGGCTACACCCGTAAGGGCAAACGAAGTGTAGATGCAAACATCCAACGACTGAAGTGATTCAATACTGACGCCGAGTGCTGCGCTGGCAAGCTCCAACTCTTCAGGACCTAGGTCTGATGAACAAAACTCCACGAGCGGAAAAGCCGTATCGTTGGCGTAGATAGTTACTGTGGCGTCGTGCACGAAAATGTTTTGTAACGACGTAATGTCCGTTGGTTCAAAATAGCCTTGCGTCCAGGTGAGAAGCACCAACGGGAACTCGCCGGGAAGTATGGTCCCTTCCACTACAATTTTATTCTCGGCTTCCGGTAAATCAACGGTTATCTCCTTTTCACAACTAACGAGTGAAATGAGGAGCAATACGGGGAGCGAGAAGGCTGCAATTTTCATACGTTTGATAAACAGCGCGAATGTAATTGAGTTCATATTTCGCGCATCAACATTTCGAAGCCATGTTGCCAATGGTGCGGCCTTTGGAGGCTATGTGATGAGGTCTGTTGTGGTTGCTTAACACAATTTTACAGCGACAATGCAATCTGCTGCAGTGAACACGTTTATACATTTGAATCCGAAATTTTAATTCAACTTTTACGCAAGACTCTATGAAAAAGAACTTAGTGATGTTGGCTATGGCATTCTCCGGTGGATTGCTGGCACTTGGAACGTATCGAGTTTTTTTTGAATCAAAACAATTCCCGCAGTTTAATGAGGCCGCTGCTTCCGGTGAAGTCCAGTTCGCTTCAATGGGAGCTGAGGCAGCAGGCGATTTTAGCATGGCTGCCGAACGCACGGTAAACAGCGTTGTGCACGTAAAAACGCAAACTACTATGCAGCCGACGTTCAATCCGTGGTCAGACTTTTTTGGTTATCAGCAGCAACCGCATGTGCAGGAGGGCTCCGGCTCCGGCGTCATCATTTCGGCTGACGGCTACATCATCACCAACAACCACGTGATAGAAGGCGCAGAAAAGTTGCGTGTAACACTCAACAACAACAAAGACTACGAAGCGACTGTAGTGGGCCGCGACCCGAGCACCGATATCGCTGTGATCAAGATCGAAGAAGAAGGTTTACCAGCTATCGTATGGGGCAATAGCGATGATGTGCGCATTGGTCAATGGGTTATTGCAGTGGGCAATCCGTTTGATCTTACAAGCACCGTCACGGCGGGTATTGTAAGCGCCAAGGCACGTAACATCAACTTGCTTTCACGCGAGCGCAACAATGGCGAAGAGGTTTTTCCCGTGGAGTCGTTTCTGCAAACCGACGCTGCCGTAAATCCGGGCAACAGCGGAGGAGCTCTGGTTAACACGAAAGGTGAGCTTATCGGGATTAATACGGCCATTCAGTCGCGCACAGGGGCATTTGCAGGCTATTCGTTTGCGGTTCCTTCCTCGATAGCCAAAAAGGTTTCAAGAGACATCGTAGAGTTTGGCCACGTGCAGCGCGCGTTCATTGGTGTGCGCATTGAAGAGGTCACTCAGGACGTTGCCAAGGAGAAGGGCTTGAAAGAAGTTGCAGGCGTTTTCGTGAGTTCACTTTCCGAGGGTGGCGCTGCGGCTGAGAGCGGCATCGAATCGGGCGATGTGATTCAGAAGATTGACGAGCGCCCTGTAAACAATGTGCCTCAGTTGCAGGAGCAGGTTAGCCGTTATCGCCCGGGCGACAAAGTAAAGGTTACAGTGTGGCGCGGTGGCAAGCAGCAAGTTGTGGATGTGACGCTGCGCAACCGCAGCGGGCGTGCTGAGCTGGAAGACTTCAAGGCGCAGGAAAGCGGGCCAACCGTGCAAAGTTTGGGAGCAACCTTCGGGGCACTTTCTCCGGAAGACAAATCTAAACTGCGCCTCAGTGGTGGTGCCAAGGTGCTCGAATTGCAGACGGGTAAATTCAAATCAATCGGTTTGCAAAAAGGGTTTATCATAACCCGCATCGATGGTCAAACCATCAACACACCGCAAGACCTGGAAACTGTTCTACAAACCAAGGCTGGAGCCTATGTTGAAATACGCGGGTATTATGCCAACGGCATGGAAGCCATGTATGGTTTCCGGTTGTGAGGTTGCAAGTTGCAGGTTGAAAGTTGCAGGTTGCAAGTTGCAAGTTGCAAGTTGAAAGTTGAAGGTTGCAAGTTGAAGTTATGGAGCGCCCTTCAAAACTTTCAACCTTCAACTTTCAACCTTCAACTTATGATCAGTCGCAGTATTCATTGAACCACCGAGCGTCTGAATTTGTTTGTCTTCAATGAAAACGATTGTTATTGCCGGAGCATCCGGATTTATTGGTGAAAGTTTGAGCCCAATTTTCGCCCATAAAGGGTGGAGAGTCTACACGATAGGCCGAACCAATGCAGATGCAACTTGGAACGACCAGTCTTCTATCATTCGAGTGCTGGAGAACGCCGATGCTGTCGTAAACCTTTCAGGCAAATCAGTAAACTGCCGGTTTACCCATAAGAATATACAGGAACTAATCGATTCGCGCGTGCAAACCACGCGTGCTTTGGGTGATGCCATTGCGTTGTGTAAAAACCCGCCTGCCATTTGGGTAAATGCAAGTGGTGCATCGGTTTACCGCGATGATGTGCAGCGCGCGAATACAGAAGATTCACCACTAGATGGTTTGGGCACCATGGCCCAGGTGGCTCGTTTTTGGGAGCAAGCATTGAACGAATGCGAAACTCCCCATACGCACAAAGTTGCGCTTCGTATTTCGCTTGTGCTGGGAAGAAACGGTGGTGTTTATCCAACGTTTCGCATGCTCACCCGCATGTTGCAGGGTGGACCGCAGGGGAGTGGTAATCAAATGATGAGCTGGATTCACATTACGGATTTGTCTCACCTCATTTACACCCTCGTTAATCATGATAATCCGCCCTCAGCAATCAATGCTGCGGCTCCCGAACCGCTGACAAACAAGGCATTCATGCGCGAATTTAGATCGAGTTTGCGTGTTGGCATCGGCGTTGGTGCGCCTGCCTTGTTGATTAAACTGGGGACTTCCTTGTTGGGTGTCGATAGCGAACTTGTTTTGCGCGGAATGCACGTGGTTTCAGCCAGAACACAGGCGTTGGCGTTTCAATTTGAGTATCCAACGCTGGCTTCTGCACTCAGTGATTTGGCTGACACAAAGCCGTGAGTCTAAGAAGGAAACATTTTGATTGACTGAGCGTAGAAGGTGCAAAACAATCTGCACTATGCGCATCTATGCTATTTCTATGTTGATTTTGTTGAGCTTTCACATGAACGCTCAAAAAACGAACTCTCAACAGCACATCCAACTCATGAGCGGCGAAACCATTGAAGGCAAAGAACTCATTTTCCTAGCTCCTTCGAATTCAGAGCCAATGTTTCAGCTCGATGGTGTAATGTACCCGAGTAAAGACATCGAGTTCTTCAAGAACAATCATGGATACTTCGCCAATCTCGGTCGAATAGAGGGTTTCAACACTCCCTCGTTTGCTATGTGCATCGATAAGGGAAGAACCAATTTGTATCAACGAATAGACATAGAAGTGTATGGAGGACCGCAGCTCAAGCCCGGTTCCAACGGCGAGGGTCTTTCCGATGGCACCTCGTTTCAGTTTTATAACGTTGCTGATGAGCCGCTGCGTAAGGTGGGCTTCAGCAATATGAAGGTCGATTTGGCCGACAATCTTGGGGCAACCGCCCATTTGAAAGACTACCGAAAATTCCGCATTCTTCAATTCGGATTGATTGGGAGTGGGGCAGGTGTGCTGGCCTCCTCGCTGGCAGTGCAGGCAGGTCAAACCATTCAATTCAATCCAATGATGTTGTTGGGCGTTTTACTTTCAGGAAGCAGCTTGCTGCTGGAGTCGCCTAAGCACGATGCGCTTTGGCTTGCAGCCGATGAATACAATCGCGATAGAGGCTATGTAGCTGTTGGCGGGGGGTACTGATGCCGGCTGAAATGCGGGTTATTCGAAACCCTATTTTTGCGAGCTCAGCCCAATGTGGCAGCCCATTCTGTGATAATCTTCGAAACTTCTTTTCCCTTTTCAAAGGCCGTGAAATGACCGCTGCCTTCGAGCATGATGGCATTTTGAATTTTCGGTTGACTGAAAAGCTTGTCTTTCGTTCCTAGTATTTGAATGAAGGGAACCGGCGGTGGAGTAGTATTCTGCCATTCTAGAACAGCAGATACAGAAAAATGAAGAAATTCATGTCCATTTCCGCGAAGCATGTCATAGAACATGGCGCGTTGCTCTTCTGTTTTGAATCCCATGAATAGATCGCACAACTTCGATATGCGCATCACTTGCTTGGCGTTCAAGGCGCGGTGCAATTTCAGTGCGCTCAACGTTTTAAGACTTTGTGGAAATTCATGACGCCCTGAAGGTGCCGACACGAGCACCGCTCCATGCGGGCGTATTTGTTTGGCTATTTCTACGGTAACCATTCCACCCATCGACGAGCCCACAATAATATTCCTTTCTGTGGTGATGCGCTCGGCCATGAGCGATGCATACTCCGTCAGGTTGCGACTTGCTCCATGTGGCATCCAATCCAGATGATGCACCTTTCCATTGGGTAAATTGAAATGCTGAAACAGACGCTTGTCTGCACCCATGCCGGGTATGAGGTAGTAGTTGTACATGGTATTCGAATAGGTACGTTGATAGGCTATTCAAAGATGGGCTATTGGCGAAGCGATTACTACCCAAAAAAAGATAAGACTATTCGACTTTCCGAGTGAACAGTACTTGCTCATTACGCCTGCGTTGGGTTTCGTAAAGATTCGACTTTAAATCATTGTGTTCGATTGCATCAGTATTGCGCTCTTGCACATCCATAATGGAGGGCTCATGCACACTGATTACCGTTTCGCTTTTCCCGTCTGATTCAATCTCGAACATGCCGTTGCATATGAAATGCATGCTTATAATTTCGCATCTGGTTTCATCCAGGAATCGCAGGATGTCTTCCTTCTGGACGAGTGTAGCGGAAGTGGTTTCATGAAACACACCATCCAAACTCCAATAAATTGATAGTTCATGAATGTGCTTAATCTCTGATATTCGAATGAATTGATCAAAAGGAATATCAATGGTGATGTAGCTTTTTACCAAGACTATTGGGGGTGTAGGTGAATGTTGTTTAGTGGCATGCCGCTAAAAGTTCTCTTTTTAACGGAACGCTTCAAATATATACGAATATCGTTACACACCACCTCGAAGAGTGAAAGAAGTCATGCAGTGATAACATGAGCGTGCGGAGGTTTGAAGGGATTGGACTGATTTGACGCTTTCATGTATATAAAGCGCCCGCAGCCATAGAAGAAAAGCACAACCATTGCTGCAAGTAATAATCTTGAAATCATGAGGTGAATACAATTCGTAAGTGGTGAACTATTTGGTGATTTACATTTTATGTAAACACATCGAGTAGACGTAAAAAAAAACTCCCGAAATCGGGAGTTTAGAAGTGTCACCGTAGGGAGTCGAACCCCAAACCTCTTGATCCGTAGTCAAGTGCTCTATCCAATTGAGCTACGGTGACAACTGTGTTCACTGGGAAGTAATTCCCTGCAAACGGGGCGCAAATATAGTTCGGCTTTGTAGAATTGCAAATGTTTCGTGAAATACTATTTGAGAAGCGCTTTTTCCGCTTGCTCGATAGTGGATTACTGACCCTCAGTCGCCTTGCTTTCGCAGCAGTACCAACTCCGTGAAATCGAAATCGGGATTATCCACAACTATTTTTAGTTCAACCGGTTTTCCGTCGGCATTCAGCACAAAAGTGGCCTTTCCTTTTGGCAACATCATTTGGGTGCTCCAACTTAATTCAAAGGTGTCGTAATGCCAGTGGGTGAGCTGGCCTTTGAAAAGTGCAGTGGGCGCAAAGTCAATTTTCAATCCGCCATATGGGGTCAAGGGAGTGGGGTCGATTGTGATAAGCACGTCGCCATACATTTCACTGGTATATACCCCGCAATACTCGGCAAGTGCGAGGGACATGCGTGTGCCTTTTGTGCGAGCTGCAGCATCGTCCTCGCGCGACTTCTTCGTTGCGGCTTCGTCTTCTTTCTTGAAGGTCTCGAACATGGCTACCCAATCTTCTTTCGTGCCCTTTGGTTTTCCTTTCTTATCATACTCCATCAGAAAAGCATCCAGAATCTCATAGGTGAGGCAACTTGGAAGCGAATTGATATTGTTGGTTAGAATGACAAATCCCAAGTTCTTCTCAGGGACCAACACTGTTTTTGAAATCATGCCGTCATACCCTCCGCCGTGACTTACCACTTTACAACCCCGGTATTCCATGAGCTCCCAACCCAACCCATAGCCATTGAAATGGCGGGATGGCATGTGCTCTCGCTGCCATTTGCTTACAGGCTTGGGCATGTTGTTTTCCCACATTTCCCAACTGCGGGGTTCTTTCCAGTATTGACGCCCGTTCAGCGTTCCTTTGCCCAACTGCAGGCGCATCCAGTTGGTCAGCTCTGCCACCGAGGAGTTAATACTTCCTGCAGGTCCGATGTTGTCCCAATTCACATAGTCGATCGGTATGTTTCGGTCTTCCACTTCATTGTGAGGTGCCGCAATATTCCCGGTCTTGGATGATTGAATTTTTCCCTTGCTATAGCTGTAGTCACTGACGGTTGTATTCGACTTGGTCATGCCCAAGGGTCTGAAGAAATTTTCTGCAATGAACTGATCCCAAGTCATAGCCGATACTCGCTCCACAATTAAACCTGCCGCTAAATAGAGGATGTTGGAGTAGCCGTATTGTTCTCGAAACCCGAAGCTGGGGGAGAGAAAGCGGGCGCGCCTCACGATTGCTTCGCGCGAGTGTGTTGTACCGTACCAAATCAAATCGCCGCTGAACGTATCCAACCCGCTGCGGTGGCAGAGCAGATCGCGAACCGTGAACTCTTCGCTTACATAGGGCG
>JBILIX010000066.1:0-8277 GCA_044368835.1 Flavobacteriales bacterium
GATGCGCTCAACGAGACCTGAAAGTTGGTAGGTGCGGTAACCGTAATGTCGCCTGAGAGATTGTAGCCGTTAACAATGAAAGAGCTCGTTGAAGTGGATGCCGGACCAAAACCAACGTTATAGTTGTCGGCAGCACGTGTGTGAGGGGCTACACTTGCAGCGCCTGAAAGCAGAATCGAAGGAGTTCCTGGGGCAAAAGAAATACCCGCCAAACGAATATTGGTAACACCGGCAACAATGGATGTGGGTGCTGTGCCCGCTGTGTTCGAAGATGAAAGCGCTGTACCATCATCAGTAACTCGGAAAATAGCATTGGCAGATGCCGTTCCTTGCGTAAAATAAATTACCGGTGAAGCACCACTCCAATCTACTACCAATCCACGAGCAGGCGTGGTTCCGCCAGCTCCTGCAGTAAGGTTTGCATTTAATGTGTACTGAAAAGTCCATGTGCTTGTTCCTGCAGCGCGGGTAAACTTTCGAATACCACCTGTGGTAGTTGCAACTGTTGTTCCTGTAGATTCATCAGCTATATATAGAATGTCATGATTCGGACTAAACGAAAATGCGTTAGCACTGGTAGCAGTCGCTACTGAGGTCAGCGACTGACCTGCTGTAGAAGGAAGTCCGCTACCTACAGCATTCACAGCGCCAGATCCAGAGGCAAATAACTGGCCATTGAAGATGCCCACGCAACGACCATTCAGCGCATTCAATGATGTAACCGTTCCGGTTGAGCTGATGTGGACTAATCCATTATTGCCTGCAGTTTGAGAAGTTGTCGCCCAATAATTGGTCCCATCCGTAGCAACACTGCGAATTGTGCTGTAAGAAGTGCCATTGACTCCATAAGCCAGCGTGCTCAGTGGAATTGTGAGCGCGCCGTTTACAGCAGCTCTTCCTACTGCGCGCAAGTTATTGGAGGCAGCACCGTTTACTGAAGCCGTTGCGTTGACCACGTTATAACCTAACAAAGCGAATACTGAACCGTCCGTCGAGGTGGAGCCAAAACCTTCATTGGTAGTACTTCCTGATACGTTCAGAAAAGGAGCAACTCCCGCCGCTGGAATTGTCGTAGAAGATTGAAACGTTCGAGTTGCATTGAGCACACCCCCCGTTGAATAGTCTGACAACGCCACTTGTGTAGATGCACTGCTGAGAGCGGCAGCACCGCTTCCTATGCGCACTACAACAAGGTTGCCCGGAGTGAAAGCTGTTTGTGCTTGCAGATGTGCGAAAAACACAATCAACAGCGCAGTCAAAAGGCTTCGAAAAGTGAATCGTTTGGTTAGCATTTGTATGAATTAAGGTTTGAGGTTATTTAATTTATTTCCCGTCAGCGAAGGTTGTATAGCTGTATTACCTGACTGTGGGAAAATGTTTCTATTACGTTTTACTTTGAGTGCTTGAAAGAGCCTTGGGTTAATTAGGCGTTAACTCAGCGTTAACCACGAGCGTATTCCGGTAGACCCGTCCATCACACTCGCTTACAACGATATAAATGCCGGAGGACAATTCGCTTAGATTCAACAGCGTAAGGCTGTTTGATACAGGAAGCTGCTGAATCAATCTTCCATCCGAACCAAACACTTGAATTGATCCGCTCGCACTGCTCATCGGAAGATGAACCTGAACGAACTCGGACGCAGGGTTTGGCCATAATCCAAGCGATTGTACGTTCTCTTCTATCGATTGAACAATGCATGCCGCACATTCACTAAAGCAAACCGTATCGGCAACAAAATTCTCGGTTCCGATAAATGCTTCCCGTAAAAATTCATTTGCCGCATTCGCTACACCACACGACGGTGGAACAATCTCCATTCCCGCCGATGATGATCCATTTTGAAAGCGATAATTCAACGTCGTTCCCTCCAACACTTCCACGCTTGCAGCAAACACATTGCCTGCAGCGGCTGTCATGAGTATGGATTGCTCCGTTGTGCCATCTCCAAAATTGCCGACGATATAAACTCCCTCCGGTGAAACAACCTGTTGCGACATATCGACTTGAGCGGAGAACTGAACGAATACAGGTTCTATAATGACACAATTTTCGCACTCACCAAAGCAAACAGGACCATAAACCGTGTCATTCAAACCAATTGTGATAGAGCGAGCCAAACCAAGACCCAAACCATCATCGATACCACATGCCTCAGGCACAATTTCGGATCCAATGGTGGACCCATTGTAGAATCGAAACTTCACTTCCGAGTTGCGAAGCACAGGCACAACATACTCATAGATGGAGCCTCCAATATCCGTCATCACGGCTGATCCTGTGTCCCAACCATTGAAGTCTCCTGCAGTGTAAATATCTTCACCTCCAATCGGCTGAAAGAGCATGTTGACCAGAAGGCGCAAATTCACAAAAGGATTTTCTGTTCCCCAAACCTTTACATCGTCCATGCGATAAGTTCCATCGGGATGCGATATAATATTGACTGTCCAACGAATCTGCACATTGGGATTTTCAAATGCCTCGGCCGGAAGCGCAATAGGCACACCGCCATTGACCAACCCCCAAATGCTGCCGCCTTCACTTTCTGAATATGACAACTGAGTCCAGCTAACGCCACCATTGGGGCTAAACTCCAAAATTGGAGTGGCACTCCCCGATGGCAAAAAATTGGTTGACACCCTAGAACCCCATATCATTTGGACATCAATCAAACCAACCGTACTAAACACAGGCGAATAGAAAGTATAGGTACCTGTACTATCAGAGTTGCGAATAAGAACATTATTAAGCCCGCTGGCGTTCGTGTAATCCGAATTATTGCCTTCCTCCGTTCTGAAACCTATATCAAAGTTGGTGGTGGTGGTCCAACCCTCCGGCAAAGCAGGGACGGTCAGATTGTCAAAATTTTCGTCTACCACGTACACTTGAGTAAATCCTTCAAGCACGAAAGAGAGACACAGAAAAATGAGTAGAAATCTTTTCATGGGTATTTATTTAAAACATGATTTGCCAGCCAATACGAAGTTGATTTTCACTCCAAGGCTCCAATGCGTTCTCTGCCGTAAGACGATAGAAGTAGTGAACTTTAATGACATTGTTCATCCCGTCGATGAGATAGTTGTAGGCCAGTGAAACCGTTTGACGATTGTCTCCTACAACCAAATCATTGGGGTTAAACTCATCGTATCGAACCGCAAAAACAGACCGAAGCTTGGTACTGTGATAATTCATTTGGAGAATCACCCCTTGTGCCAAATAATAATCAGTTGGCTTGCCCAGTAACACAAGTGTGTCGTTGGGTTGAACGCGAAACGTAATCAACTCGGCATGTGCAGAAAGTCCTTTCCAAGAGGCTGTAACATCACCGCTATAGGAAGTCTTTTTACCGTCAACTGTTAGAATCGGATAATCCTCACCGGTGGTGCGTGTCTTTTCGGTATAGGAAGCATCAGCTCCAATCTTCACTCTTGGGATAGCCGTATGATTCTCATCAATTTCTTCATCACGATAGCGAGCAGGATATGACGCCTCAACGCGACCTGCATAGAGCAATTTACCATTGGGATCATTGTCACCCGTTATAGAGTTTATGCCCTCTCCGGTGTATACACCGCCCGTGAAAACTAAACGCTTATTTAAAAACCCTTTAGTCAACGTAATTCCCATATCGCGGCGGTTAAACGTCTTCCCACGAATAGACTCTGCGCGTTGCATGAATGCCGATTGATTTTGAGGAAGCAAGGAAGCCCAGCTAAATGGCAACTTATCGTAGCCGAATTGGAAACCGAAGTCATTCGACTTGCTGCGATACTCCGCAGTAGCCTGCATCAAAAACTCATCTGTTGGATCGGTCGAATAGATCGCCGGCAAATTGACTTGCAATTCATAGCGAATACGTTTCTCATCTGAGCCCTGAAAGCGCAGTACGGCAAAATCCAGATTGAATCGATTTTTATCCTTATCTAGCTCGGCTTCATCGTAAAATCGATGGTTGTAAAAGCTGGTTACGTAACCGGATATCTGTAAATTCTTATCGAATGTACCTATCGAAAATTGTGCGACACCACGCGTTACTAGACAACACAAAACGAGCACTGCAAATAATTTGATTTTCATGGTTTGTTCAATTTAAGTTCAACCCATTGCGCCGCGTCATCACTCAGAACAATTACCTTTTCACCTTGCTGAAAAACCAAACCCTCCGGATTAATCATCGGGACGCTCCACTGCATTTCCACCTTCTTTAAGTCCTTGCTTAACATGTATATGGTCGCCTGCTCATCACTCAAAACATAGACGTGACCCCCATAATACGTTAGCGCACTGACCTCGTTAATCCCCTCAACACGGAAAGAAAAAAGAGGTTGTACTGCCTCGTTGAATAGCGTAAAAAACTGAGGGTCCTTCTCCGTAGATGCCAATAAGTTGCGCGACTCCTCAAGCCAAACCAAAGCTTCCACGCCTTCGTTTCGTCCACCACCGTGGTGCCATTGAACAGCATGAATCTCGTTCAGTGTAACAACATCGAGTACATGAATACGCTGAAGTGTTTCCTCGCTTACATAGCAATACTTATCCGAACACGTTATGGCCTCCACATCAAGCGACTCAAATGAGTGACGTTTGATTTGAGTCCCATCAGGAGCATATTCATAGAGAAACGCCTTGTCGGCCAATACTAGAAAATTCTCCTTCCCTGGCCAACTCGTGATATCAGAGGGCTCTGCGACCGACATTGAAGATTTTCGAATGACGTCAGCTTGTGCAATCACCTGTTGAATCGACAACAAGAGAGCAAGTGTCAAAATAGTACGCATTGTTACTCCTGATTTGGTAAATTGGGGGTCGGGTTGGCAGAAACCGCCCAATTGGTTGAACCATCCGGAATGCGTGCCATGGAAACTCCCGGGTTTTGAGCGCCAAAGGTGTACTCGTCTACAACGACCCATTCTCCGGAACGTTTATGATACAAGCCGATATCATCACCCGATGAGGATAGCTTAAAATTGGAGTGAATTTGAGTAATTGTCGTATCCTGTTCATCGCAATGAACCGTCAGAAATCCTCGGGGAAGTATCAATGTATCCGGTAACTCAAACATCGTGGTGTCAGCAAAATCATCGGTTACAAACCATTCTCCGGATGCCAAATAAATCGTATCGTTTGTCGTGTTGAACAATTCCACCCAATCGTTGTCTCCGGGTATAGGATCAAGTTCATTGTAAAACGCAGACCCCTTAGCCATAAACTCGTTAACACGCAAAGTTCCGTTGATAATGTTGTCAGCCCCGCCTTGTGGCTCCGACGGTGGGGGGAGCTCAAAAGTCCGATCTTTAGTGCAAGACCAAAAAGAACAAGATAGAAGTACAGTTACGCAAGCTAGCGTATAGGTAATTTTCATCGTGCAAATCAGCCCCGTTCGTTTGAATAGAATGTTTGAGAATGATTAACTGAACATTAAATAGCGCTAAGCAAATTGATTCTTTACTGATTTCTTTGTTAGTTTTTTGCATCAATTCCCATTCGGAATAAATCATCGCGCGCTAATGTTAACACTGGGCTAATCACAATTTGTTTTTACTATTTGATTTTCGCATCATGAAAAAAGTAATTACAGTAATAGCTTGTCTTGCAATTTGTGTTGTCACATTTGCTCAATCTGATATAGCAACAGCCCGACAACAACCCGTTGGCTCAACCGTTACCGCCCGCGGATTGGTCACCAATGGAGCTGAACTCGGATTCATTCGCTATTTCCAAGACAACACAGCAGGACTAGCGATTTACGACCCCACCAATGCGCCAAGCATCAATCGTGGAGATAGTGTAGAAGTAACAGGAGTGCTCGATGATTTCAACGGATTACTTGAAATTACCGATCTCACCTCTATCACCATCATCAATTCGGGCAACCCACTTCCAATACCTCTTGAACTAACGCCCGCACAGATGGGCGAAAATGATGAAGGTGAATTGATTCGGGTGAATGATGTTGTCTTCACCAATGCAGGTGCCGTTTTCGCAGGCAATACAACCTATCAGTTTACAGCTAATGGTGAAACATTGAATATTTATATTCGGAATAACTCACCACTCGTTGGGCAAAATATTCCAGGCAGTGCAATTGACATGATTGGTATTCTGTCGCAATACAATGCCAACTATCAAGTGCTCCCGAGAGATTTGGATGATTTGATTTCCGGTCCCGGCATCACAATTACCTCGTCGTTAACACAATCCAATATGAACTACAATGGGTTCAATGTGAATTGGACCACCAACATTCCCGGTAGCACCGGCGTGTTATTCGGATTAAGCCCTGCTCTCGAGTTGGGCAATGAATTCGACTCGAATCCTGTTACAGAACATTCTTATCCAATTGTCGACTTAGAAGCAGGACAAATCTATTACTGCCAAGGTTATTCCATTGCCAACGGAGATACCGTATATACCCCTGTCCGTGCCTTTTGTACAATCTCCAACTCCAGTGGTGACATGGTTGCATATTTCAATACAACCGTTGATAATTCAGTAGCTACAACTCAAAATGCAGTTCAACTATTTGAAACAATAGATGATACTCTCATCGCCTATATCAACCGCGCTGAACTTACATTGGACCTAACCATCTATGATTTCATCAACGATGGCGTTAGCAACATTAGCCAAGCGATTAACGCTGCAGCTGAGCGCGGTGTTCAAGTGCGTTTCATCTCTGATGGCACTCTGGCCGCCACGAACACGGCCATAAGTGAATTAAGCGCGCAAGTAAATCACATCTACAGCCCTGTAGGGGAAGTTTATAATATCATGCACAATAAGTTTGTTGTTGTAGACGCCAACCATCCCGATGCATTGAAACCAATTGTTTGGACAGGTGGCACCAATTGGACTGAACGACAATTGTATACCGACAACAATGCTGTAATTATCATTCAAGACCAAAGCCTCGCTCGAGCCTATACCATGGAATTCGACGAGATGTGGGGCTCTAATGGACCACTCCCCGATACCACCCAAAGTCGTTTTGGCTCGTTCAAACAAGATAACACACCACATGAATTCGTGATTGGCAACAAACGCGTTGAATCCTATTTCAGCCCCAGTGATAACGTAAATAGTAAACTTATTGAAACTATTAATTCCGCTGACTCAAGCGCATACTTCGCTACTATGCTGATTACACGCAATGATGTCGCACAAACCTTGGTGGATAAACATGCCGCAGGTATCACCGTTCAAGGAATTATTGACAGCCCAACGTCTACGAGTCAATTCAATCTCCTCTCTACTCAGATGGGAACAGATCTTTTCGTGAATCCCGATACTTCGATTATCATGCACCACAAACACCTTATTGTCGATCACAACGCATTGTCATCCGATCCGCTTCTGTGGGTTGGCTCGCACAACTGGAGCACCAACGCAAATACGCGTAACGACGAAAACACCCTTGTTATACATGATGCCAACATCGCCAATCAGTTTTATCAAGAATTTGTTGCACTTATAACGTTTGAACCGGTTTCCGGCTGCACCGATGCAAGCGCCTGCAACTTCAATAGCGCGGCATCCATTGACGATGGCTCATGTCTCTTCATAGCCAACACTTGCGACGATGGTGATGCGAACACCATCAACGATTCAGTTAACCTGAGCTGCGAGTGCATTGGAGTTACGGCTGTTATGGGTTGTACCGACGTAGACGCCTGCAATTTTTCGTTGGAAGCGAACGTAGAAGATAATTCATGCCTTTATGAAGGAAGCCCTTGCGATGACGGTAATGCAGAAACCTTGAACGACGTTATCAACTCTTCTTGCCTTTGCGAAGGCATCGTGAATAACGTAGAAGAACGCACATTGAATAACGTGCTCACATGCTTCCCTAACCCTGCCTCGGAAAAAATTGTTGTTCAGTTCAACGCAATGAGCAGCGGTAAGGCAAACTGCTTCATTACCGATTCCAACGGAAAAATATGCCTCCATCAAGAATATGTTGTGTCGGGCGGTGACAACACATTCGCTCTCGAAATTGGGTTTTTGGCTCTAGGTCAATACCATATAAGTGTCCATACGGAATTGGAAAAAGCCGAATCGACATTCATTAAAAAATAAACACGTTTGAAAACAAAAAGCCCCGCTCATGCGGGGCTTTTTAATTCAATCATTCGCCCAATTTTACTGCACCACCAATCGCTGCGTTTGCGCACGACCGGCGTTGATCGTTTCAATCATGTAAACTCCTGCGCTCAACTGCTCATCGAATGTGAGTGTTGTACTCAATGAACCTTCAACTGCAAACGTGCGAGTAGTTA
>JBILIX010000067.1:0-8262 GCA_044368835.1 Flavobacteriales bacterium
CAAACCCACGCCATCATCCTTGACGGCGAGAATTACCTCATCATTTTCCTCCCTAAGTATTACCGTCAATGTTCCTTTTTTACGCCCTTTAAAGGCATATTTCAACGCGTTGCTGACAAGCTCAGTGATGATGAGTCCGCAGGGTATGGCTTGGTCTAAATTCAAACCAACCGACTGCATGTCGGGAACAAAATCAACACGCGTAGCAGCGGTTCGATAGCTCTGTATCAGGTTTGACGCTATCGTCTTAATGTAGTCCATGAACTCCAAACGACTGAAATCTGCGGTGCGATAGATCGTCTCGTGTATGAAAGACATGCTTTTGATTCGCTGCTGACTTTCACGCAAAATCTCGAGCGTCTTCGCATCGTTCACGTATGAAGACTGAAGATTCAAAATACTTGAGATGACTTGCAGATTGTTTTTCACACGGTGATGCACCTCTTGCAACAGCACCTCCTTCTCCTTCAGTGAATCCCGTATTTTTCTGTCTATTTCCTTACGCTCCGTGTTGTCATAAACAAGACATGAAAGCTCCTCCAACTTTCCATGTAAATACACCGGATTCAAAAAACATTGCCACCATACCGTTTCGCTCTTATCGTTCTTCAGAGGTAATTCAAATTGCTGTGGCCGTCCCTTAAAACCATTGTTAAAGGCCTGGAGCTGTCCTTGATAAAAATTGTGGTCTACGTGGCGTTGAAGAACTGTCATGATATTCTCAGACAGTTTGACTTTTTCGCCAAACGACGACTCCATGTTTTTGATGAAATTGGCATTCAGTTCCGTAATCTCAAAATCATGATTGAGCGTCCACATCATCAGGTTTTCAGTACTGTTGAATATAGATTCGATCTTGGCTGTTTGCTCAAGTGTTTGCCGCTGCTGTTGCTCGAGCTTCAACTGTGTAGCCCGGTGCTCATCAATTTCCGCCTTGAGGGCGGCATTTATTTCTTCGACAAAACGCACCCGAATTTGCTCCTGTAACAGTTTGTTTCGATCGGTAATGTTGTCAATAGTAACTTGAATAGATGGACGATTCTCATAGACCGTTAGTGTTGATTTAATCTCAACATCAATAATCTCTTGCTCGGAATTCACCATTCGCACCTCTTTGCTTCCGGCGTAACCTCCCTCTCTGATAACTTCCAAATCACTAAGCACCTCTTCACGGTAGCCTACCTCTATATAATTATCGAATGCGTCACCAAACACTTCATCTTCATCCCTAACCCCAAAGAGCTTACATGCTGCCTGATTCAAATATTGGATTTTACCATCGGTGAGGATTACAACCCCGTTGGGTGAGTCTTCGAGCAAACGCTGGAAGCTTACCAAACTTTGATGCAGCGCTTGTTCCGTGCGTTTTCTGTTACTGATGTCGTTGAAAACCAACGCCAATGTGCGCCTTCCCCTGAACTGGAGATAACTTCCCGTTATCTCCAAAAAAATCATTCTACCCGAAGTATCAGTCGAACGAACCTCATTTCGATTCACTGCTGATATTTCAGCACTTGCCATTATGCGTTGTATATCGCTTGTTGAAAGAAGTTCATTGAGTTTTCTTTTACACACCGACTCACTGTTTTCAATACTGAAAATTCTCGCCAACTGTTCATTAGCATCTACTATCCTTCCTTCCTGAATGAAACAAACTCCTTCAGAAGCTACATCAGCGAGTGTTTTAAATCGCTGCTCACTCTCCTCTAATTCTCTCTCAATTGTCTTTTTATTGGCTGATACATCGAACACACGCAGCAAGCCAAGCGTCTTATTTGCATGCTGAACACGCGTTATATTGATCCACTTTTGCTGAGCTTCTTCCAGCAGTGAAGAAAAGCCGAACTCGTTTACTTCATTCTCAACTCTTGCGAGTTTTTCACGTGGCACATCCTTCCAAAGTAAACCATGAAAAACCCGATCCACCACTTCACTTTTCGAATAGTTGAAGTAATCGCAAAATTCTTGATTCGCATCCAGAATTACCATAGAAGGCCATTCCAATAATGCGAGCTTATCGACCGGATGATTGAGTATTTCAGTTAAGTAATCGTTCATTCCTCCTCGGTTTCCGGTAATCTTATTTTTTGTCCATTGATGCGTACAACTTTTCCTTCCACATAGTCCAATTGCATGGCCGGAAAACCATTGGTATCATAATAGTCCCAGCGACCATCCATCTCTCCCCCCTTGTATTTTCCGGTCATTTCAACCTGACCATTGACATACCAATACTTATGACGATTAATGGGAATTCCCGATTGAAATTCACCTTCAAACATTTTATTTCCCTCGCCATAATACCATACCCACAGACCATCGCGTTCGCCATCCAGGTACTGACCTTCTTCTATATGGTCATTAACCGTCAATTTCCATTTTCCATTTCTGGCACCCGCTGAAAACTCACCTTCGTTTATTACAACACCTACAGTATCATACTCGATAGAAGTTCCATCCTCTTTACCATTTCGATACATTTCTTCTCGATGCAACTGTCCATTGAAATAATACCACTTCCAAGCTCCCGTGGGCCAGTCCGTCTTATAAACACCGGATTGCTCGGTTTTTCCGTTGGTAAAAAAGTATGTCCAATTGCCCTCTCTTAAACCATATGCATACTTACCCTGTGCTCGCACTTTGCCATCGGGATAGAATAACTTCCACTCACCGATACGCCGCCCCAAACTGTCGATCATACCTTCACCCACTAACACATTATTGTCATAAAGCAGTCCACCTGTTTCGTTTCCTCCATCATCATACACCCTAAAGTTTCCTTGTTTCTTTCCCTCCCGGTAGGTTCCCATTTCCTTTAAAGATCCATTCGGATGGTATTCCTTTCGAATATCCAATATCGCCGTGGAGGCATCATCAACCATCAATACGTCGTTTTCGTAACGCTCCAATTTTTCTAACTCGCCTTTTTTATTGAAAAACTTAAACACTCCATTTTTCATTCCCGCCAACCAATTTCCCTCCTGGCGCATTTTACCATCTTCATAGAGGTCTCTCCACACTCCTGTTCGCTTGCCTTGACTATCGTATCGGTTAATTTTCTCCTCAGTGTAGATAAATCCGTTTTTATACGTCATCACTGTGATTATTCTTCCGTCACGATCGTATTCCGTTGCCTTTCCCTCTTCTTTATTATTTTCAAAGACACCTGTCTTCTTAAGCTCTCCGCTTGCATAATACCAATTGGCTGCACCACTGCGTATGTTTTTTTTATAAGTATACTCCTCAATGCATCGCCCCTCCTGATCAAAAATTCGTTCCCAACCGTTGCGTACATCATCACGATACGAAATTGATTTCTGAATTATCCCCTTCTCACTGTAGAAATTCCACGTGGAGTCGAGTTGAAAGTTCTTTCGATTGCCTTCCGTTTTCATCTGCCCCGAAGGGTAGTACGTTTTCCAATATCCATCGGGCTTACCATCCCTGAGCGTTCCTTCACTGCTCAACATCCCATTTTCATAACGGTACTGCATGAATTGGGGCTGTGCCTTGAGAGCAGACACCACAATCCAACACAACATCCATATGATTAAACCTCCTTTCATCGTTCGACAAAGCTATTCCTTCAAATCAGATTTGACATCATCCATTTCTTTTTCTTTTCAGTTCAATAAATGATATTATATATTTAAATAGTTAGTTATAGTTTGATGGTCTGTTGGTGTGATGTATAAGTTCTTTCCCTTTCCCTTGCATACGTAGTTTATACAATGGACACCCTTTCTAATTAACAAGTTTCAAGGCAATGATTTTTATGATAGTCAATTGAATAGGCATGTTATACACACGCTATGGATAACCTGGATTGTTTGAAAAAAGGCTGTTGATGAAATCGGTGAATTGTGCATACAGATGTGAATGGCATAATGGAATTATGACAAAACTTAGCAGTTGTTTTCTGTGCGAACGGTGTAAGCGGCGTGTTCGCTTCAAAAACCAAATAAAGTTTCAAGCACTTCTTCAATAGTATTTCACAAAAAATCATGGCTTTGGATGATAAGTATCGTTTTATTTTTGATGCTTCTGATTATCAGTTGTATTTGGGTTAAATCATTTATAAAGAGCTATGCAAACAGTTCATATTGGGTCTGATCATGCCGGATTTGCTTTGAAGCAGGTACTTAAGGAATATCTAAAGGAAAGGTACGAGATAAAGGATTATGGTCCGAATACAGCGGATAGTGTAGACTACCCTGATTATGCGCATCCTGTTGCAGACGCAGTGGAAAAGCAAGGTGGTTTGGGTATCTTGATATGCGGCTCGGCCAATGGTGTGGCTATGTCTGCAAATAAACACCAGGGTATTCGAGCGGCCATTTGCTGGTTAACGGAAATTGCAGCGTTGGCGCGTCAGCACAACGATGCAAATATTGTGTGTGTTCCGGCCAGGTTTGTAAGTGAGGCCCAAGGCATTGAAATAGTAGAGGTTTTTCTGACTACACCTTTTGAAGGTGGTCGACATGATAATCGAGTAAAAAAAATAGCATGCGTATAAGAACTGTGTTATTGGTCGCGGTGATATTTCACGTGGATCATTTGTTGGCGCAATCCATTGATAGTGTTGCTGTTCGAATGGCAAATACCATTCAGGCTGCCCAGCTTAAAAAACACGTCTATACACTGGCTTCGGACGAGTTTGAAGGAAGAGAAACAGGTACTCCCGGACAAGAGAAGGCAGCTGCATATATCTCTACGTATTATGAATCGCTGGGAATGAAGCCTGTGAACAATGGAAGTTGGTATCAAACGTACCCGTTGAAACGAGAAACAAACTTGGGTTCTCACGCCCAAGCAACGGGTGAGACTTTTGTGTTTTTAGATCACTTTTATTTTTTTGGGATGGACGCTATGGAGCTTCAGACGCAACAAGTTGTGTTTGCCGGTTATGGAATACGGGATAAGCGCCACAACGATTACAAGAAGGTCAAAAACTTAGAGAACAATACTTGGATAATGTGCTTGCAGGGCGAACCTATAAACAAGAAGGGAAAGAGTAAAATATCAGGAAGCAATGAAACTTCTGATTGGAATGACGATGTTTTTTTGAAAGCGGACGCGGCAAGAAAGGCCGGTGCATCGGCTTTGCTTGTAGTGAATACGAACTATGAGATGTATATGCGCCGCGTTCGGTATTGGCTTGAACAGCCACGCATGGTATTGGAGCGCGACCAGAAAACAGCGGAGCCGAACGAGATACCAATCATTTATGTGTCGCCTGTTTTTGCCAATGCACTGTTGAAGGAATCGGGTGTTACCATCGAAGCGATGCAGGAAAAGTTGAATAAGGGAAAGATGACGAAACCCTTGTCAATCAAGAGCCCCGTGCTTTTTCATGTGGAACAGAAAATTGAGCGCATAGAGGCGGAGAATGTATTGGCCTTCATCGAGGGAAGTGATCCTGTATTGAAGAATGAGGTAGTTGTGGTCTCAGCCCATTATGATCACGTGGGCATTATCAACGGACAAATACACAACGGAGCCGATGATGATGCTAGTGGCACAGCGGCAGCAATGGAAATAGGCGAGGCATTTAACCAAGCAAGGAAGGAGGGAAAGGGAGTAAAAAGAAGCGTATTGGTATTGCACGTAAGTGGCGAAGAAAAGGGCTTATTGGGAAGTGAGTGGTATTCTGATCATCCCGTTTATCCTCTGAACACAACGGTGTGCGATTTGAATATTGATATGATTGGTCGCATCGACCCCGAGCATAAAGACTCTAATTATGTCTATTTGATAGGTTCGGATAAACTCAGTACCGACCTACATAAAATCTCGGAGCAATGCAACCAAGCCCATACAAACTTGGTTTTGGATTATACCTTCAATAGTCCTGATGATCCAAATCGTTTCTACTATAGAAGCGACCACTATAATTTTGCGAAACACAATATACCGGTTATTTTCTATTTTAGTGGTGTGCACGAAGATTACCATAAACCGGGTGACGATGCGCACAAAATTTTATATAACAAAATGGAAACCATTACACGACTCGTGTTTCATACTGCTTGGAACGTTGCAAACCGTGATGAGCGATTGAAGGTTGACGTCGTTAGTGATTTCAAAAACTAATACACATGAAAAAAGTAATCGCACTCGTATCCTTGATTGGGATGATGTTTTTTTCACTAAACACCCAAGCACAGAAGTCAACTCAGGATCAGGTTGAACCCATCCCTGAAAGAAAGAACTATTCGAAGCACGGAATTGGCGCTGTGCTGAGTTCAGCCAATGGAAAGGGATTGGCCTATCGCTATTGGCCAAAAACATTTGGTGTGCAGGTCTCGTTTATTCCGGTTGCCTCTAACAATGAGAAATTCTATAACACCGGAATCACGGGTTATGCCCGACTCAAGAAATACAGCGTGGGTGAATTGTTTCTTCACGCAGGCGTGGAATACCAGTATCAGACATTCGAACAATATGATTATTACAGCTATACCTCTTCGTATTATGAAGCCTATAAAGTGATATCCAACGGCGTAAACGTCGGTTTTGGTCCGGGTTATCATTTTGAATTGAAGCCGGTCAGTTTTGATCTTTTTCTGGGATACGGAGCGTACATCCGTGATGAGTCGAGTGACACGCCTAATGCCCAACTGAACGACCGTCAGTTGATGACCGTTTCCGGTGGGTTTGCCGTCTTCTTGAATCTGTAATTATTCCCGAAGTAAATCGGCGACCAGGGTTTTTATCTCCGCGGAATGTTTCGCGTATTCGTTGTGTGTTCCCGGCCCATAAAAGCCTGTATAAACGCGGCGTATAGCGCCTTTCTTATCAATGAAAATAGTCGTTGGGAATGAGTGAACCTCGGCCAGAAAACCGAGTTTGTTTTGCGCTTCTTCTTTGCTCGACTTGCCTCCGTAATAAAACGGATATGGTAAGCCAAGTTGTTTGAATTGATTGCTCACGCGATTGCAAGCAACTTGGATGTCGTCGCCGCGTTCAAATGCAACCGGAATAACCTGAAGTCCCTTTTCATTGTGCTCATCATAAAGCTCCTTCAAAAAGCGGCTTTCATCAGTGCAGTTGGGACACCATGAACCCATAATCTGAATAATACTGACGTGGTTTTTCCACGTGGAAGAATCGAATTGAACAGAACCTAACCCACTAGTCAAAACAGTGAATTGTGGATTGCTGTTTACAAGCAGCGTTGTGATGCTGTATGGGTTGCGAAGGGTGTTGCCCATGCTTTTAACAGCTTGCCATTTTTCCTTCCAGTGTTTACCGCTTAGAAATACACCGTTGGTTATACTGTCGCCTTTTACCGTGCCACCGAGGTAGAAAAGGTGTGTACCATCGAACGCCGACAACCAAATGGAGTCGTTGTTTATTTCGCCTTCGAGGTAGCGGTAATCGCCTGTTTCGGTGAGGATTGTGCCTGTAATGATGTTGGATCGTTTTTGCAATACAGCAATGCCTTTGCTCATCTCAGTAGAGTCGTTGGGTGAGAAAACAACATCGTAGGAGAGCTCTTCAAGTTGATTGTCGCAACCGAGGGCCGTTTTTTTGACCCCCATAAAAGGAATGTTGTAAGCAACACGCGAATGGTCTGTCCACTCACCGAATAAACTGTCGTTTCGCCAGCAGCCTTTTATAGAAGAATCGAATAAGGGGAGCTGCACGAAGAACGAGTCGTTTCGGATTACGACAGAGTCTAAACGAATGGCCTCTTCTGAGTTGATGATGTGCCAACCGGTTGTGTCATTAATGGCGAGGCGCGCAGGAATAGTTCCATTCTCTGTATTGAAAAACAAGGTGTAATAACCGGGTGTTGGAGAGGATGTTCTGTTGGAACACGCTAGCATTGTGCAGCACACAACAGGTAAAAGAAGGAAACGCACAGTGAAGGTTTATTAAAAGTAACACGAATCTAAGCGTGTAGGCTTTACACTTAGTACCTTGCAGTCATATTTATTTTACGTTGAATCACACCAAATCAAAACCTGGAATTGTTTTCGGAACTCCCGAGCAGCAGGCATTCTTTAAGGATCTGCGGTCGCGAGTGGATGAGTATTTTGAGTCGACCAGCCAAAGCAAATTCGCCAATGCGAGTATGGTGGTTAAAACGATTGCTTTGCTCGGAGGGTATGTTGCCTGCATCACTCTTCAGCTATTGTTCGTGCCAACAGCTGCAACGAGCTTTGTGTTGTATGCGGTGACCGGTGTTTTCCTCGCCGGTATTGGCATGAGTGTAATGCACGATGCCAATCATGGCGCATATTCGGCCAATGAGAA
>JBILIX010000068.1:0-8232 GCA_044368835.1 Flavobacteriales bacterium
GCGTTTGAAAAGATCTACTATTCGAATGCGATTGGCCTTAAAAAGCCTCATCCGGAAACCTTTTTAGAAGTGTGCGCCTGGAATGGTTTGAAGCCGTCTGAAACTCTTTTTATTGACGACAGCAAACAGCATGTGGAAGGTGCGCTTCGAGCAGGTCTTCATGCATATCATCTGCAGCCCGGTGAGCGGGTGAGCGAGCTGCTCAGAAATCCCTAGTATCTAATCTTCCGCTATTTCAATAGCCGATTCATTCTCTACAATAATGCCGGGCACACCGTTCGCGTCTTTCGTGACAATGCCGGTTACGCAAATGGTTTTTTCTTTCAGAAATTCATGGGGTTGATAACTGAAATTGGGCACGTTCTGATTGAAAATAGTGACGGTGAAAACATGGTTCGGAAACATCTTGTCGAGGTTTAAAAAGATGTTGCCTTTCGACGACAACTTGGAGCTAACCACTTTTCCGCATACGGTTATTTCATCGCGCTTACCCGCATAAAGCGCAGCTTGTTGCGTGTTGAATGTATTGCGCGGAAGTTTTGTGGCATCGACCGGCTCAACATCGGCCGAATGTTGTTTGTCTGCCAGCCAATGTTGCAGGTGTATGGTTGACTCTAATTGCTGCTCAGCATCGTCGCTCAGCTTGTGAAAGAAGTTGAGACCGGTTACTTTTTCAATGCTGTCGATAGAGCACACATAGTGCTTCAATTCAAATTCACATTTGCTGTTCGGCATGATGAAGCCAATGGCTTCGTTGTGCTCTAGGTCCAAAATCACTTTGTAGTAGTAGCTCGGAATGCTCACTTTGTTGGTGCCGAGTTCCAGCTTTTTAAGGTCGGTCGATAGCACACCGCCTGTAGTCACGAACAGCGGTGAACCATGTCGTACGCATGCACTGCGCATGGCATCTTCCAAGTCGGCCCAGCGCCCGCGGTTCAGGCCGGGAGTTTGTGGCGACATATTGCTGTAATAATAACTTTCGGACAGCGCTTTTTTGGAATAGCGAAAGTCCGCTGAGGGTGCAAGGTGGCCGCGGTCATAACCAAAGCCTTCTGTCTTGGTTTTGCCTTCTGCTGTTTTCGTTTTCCGCGCATAATCTTCATCTACGGCCGAACCTGTTTTGATGAGTGGATCAGTTCGAAAGTCGTTCGTGCGGCCTTCGGTGCCGGTTGCCACCTCGGGCAGTATCATGTGCGCAACCCATTTAGCCTGCTCGTGCGATTCGTCGTACACAAGGGCGTAGGCGGTGTGATAAATTACTTCGTCGCACGAGGCTGTTTCTGGCAAGCCCACTTGAGCCAGTTGATGGCGCATCGATTGAAATTTCAGCTCCTCGAGCGCGCCGGAGAGACTGTCGTGTGCGGCTTTCAGTGAAGCGATTTGCGCGCTGGTTGAGGCAATTTTTGTTTCCAGTGTTTGAGCGGAAAGCGAGGAAACAAGAAAAAAAACAGGCCACACGAAGTGACCTATTTTTAATGTATCAAGAATTGTTTTCATTGTGTTTGTTTTATAAATCGGCCAACCAAAGGGAGGCGTTCATCAGCAGGCGGCTGTGGTTAAGTGCCGACCACCCATTAAAGAGCACATCGCCGGATGCCGTCGAATAAATATCATTCTCTTTGAGGCATCCGCTGAAAACAAGCAGTGCAAAAGAAGATACTCCATAATAACTTCTCATTGATTTGATTGAATCAGAACCTCAAATGTATTCATTGTTATCAAGAAACTACATGCGCATCAGCAAACGAGTTGTCTGCCTACTGCGTTGCTCTAGAAGCAGTTCTTTACCTGCGCTCACCTGCGCAACTATCGACTCGTTTCCATGCCGCACGGTCATCAATTGAAGTTGCGTGTTATATCTGGTCATATAATGTGGACCAAGCTGTTTCAGCAACTCAGACATCTTGTAGTCATCCTGATCGAATACTATTGAAAAGCTGATAGCGGAGTTTTCCATGAGATGCACTCTGATACCTATAGTTGATAGGACGTCGAAAATCTCTTTCAAATTATCCTCGACGATAAAGCTGAAATCGCGCGTGGAAACGGAAAGGAGAACTTGGTTTTCTTTGAGTATAAAGCAAGGAATCAAGTGGTCGTTTTCGGTGCTCTCCTCGATGATTGATCCGGCCGCTGCGGGATCAACAAACGATTTAATGTGCAGCGGAATCCCCTTGTTCTGAAGCGGCTTGATGGTTTTCGGGTGAATAACGCTTGCACCGTAATAGGCCAGTTCAATAGCTTCTTTAAACGAGATACGGTCGAGCTTAACGGTGTCTTGAAATTTCTTGGGGTCTGCATTAAGCATACCGGGCACGTCCTTCCAGATAGTAACATCCGATGCGTTCAGCAAATAGGCCATGATCGATGCGGTGAAGTCGGAACCTTCTCTTCCAAGCGAAGTTGAATGCCCGTCGGTGGTGCTGCCAATGAACCCCTGGATAACGCAAACCTTTTTTTCGGACAAGGCTCTTTCAATCGGCAAAATGCGGCTGGCACTCACCTCCCAATTCACACGGGCATCGCGGTAGCGGCTATCGGTAATGATGATGTCGCGTGCGTCGATCCAAAGCGATGAGATTTCTTGATAGGATAAATACGCTTGAACGATGGCGGTAGAAATCAACTCACCAAATCCAATGAGCGAATCATAATCTTGATCGAAATTGCCCGAGCCCGTATTGTTCAAAACGCGCTTAAAGGCTTCAAGCTGCGCTCGGAGTGCATCGCTTCCGGTTGTGTCATCGCCAAACAACTCTTCTACCATCTGCTGGTGGTAGCGGGTGAGTTCTTCCAATTCTACTTGATAAGGTTCACCTCGGAATCGCGCTGCATGAATACGTTCAATGGCGTTTGTTGTTTTTCCCATGGCGCTAACCACCACAACAAGCGAATCGTTGCAGAACGATCGCACGATGTCGCACATGTTGCGAACCGCCGCACTGTCTTTTACGCTGGCACCACCAAATTTGAAAACCTTTATCATGCAAGAAAACGTATTGTCGGCTGCGAATGTATTCGAATTACGCCAAGTTCATTTTTCGGATATCGGCCAGAAGCATCTTGCCGTTGGTCCACTCGGGGTCGAGCATTGCGCTGTATTTGCGGTAGAAATTCAGGGCAGGCTCATTCCAATCAAGCACCTGCCAGGTCATGCCTGCGTAGTTTTTTTCAATGCACAGTTTCAGGCACGCTTCGAATAGTTCAGCCCCAATGCCTTGCCCGCGCAGCGCTTCTTTCACCACGATGTCTTCCAAGTAAAGCATTCTGCCCTTCCAGGTAGAATAGCGCACATAATGAAGAGCAATGCCAACAATCTCTCCGTTCATCTCGGCCACAAAAAGGCCGAAGACAGGGTTGTCTCCAAAACCATCCCTCACCATTTCGCTTTCCGTATTGGTGACTTCCTGAGGTGCCCGTTCATATTCGGCAAGCTCCCTCACGAGCTGCATTACCTGCGGCACATCGTGGGGTTGCCCGGGACGTATTATCCATTGTTTCATGTGGCAAATCAAATACGGAAATGGAGATTTTGGAAGAATGCATTCCGATTGTTCATGTGTGTGGTATTTTTGTACTATGTCGAGTGTTCGTTTGGATAAAGTATCTGCCTTGCTCAAGCGCGAGCTATCAACCTTGTTTCAGCAAAACATGCACACTATGTTTGAAGGCATGATGATAACGGTTACGCAGGTGCGTGTGTCGCCCGATTTGGGTGTTGCTAAAGCGTACCTGAGCTTTTTTCCAACCGATAAAAAGCAACGTGGAATTGAGTTGGCTCAAGAGAAAAAGGGGCACTTGCGCAAGCTCCTGGCAGACCAGGTGGGCAAGCAACTTCGCAAAATTCCGGAGCTCAGTTTCTTTGTCGACGACTCATTGGATTATTTCGAGGAAATTGACCGCTTGCTCAAGAAGGGGTAATCGTGAATGTTGGTTTCTACATAGCGCGCAGGCATTTGTTTGCCAAAAAGTCTAAGGGTATTATCAATTTTATTTCGGGAATTTCCATGGTGGTAGTGGCGTTCATTACGGCTGCTATGATTGTGGTGATGAGCGCATTCAATGGAATAGATGAATTGGTAAAGGCTATATTTTCGAATGTTGACGCGCCACTCACCATCGTGCCGGTGGAAGGAAAAGTTATTCCGGATTCATTGATCCATGCCGATGGCATTCTTGGCATCGATGGCATAATTGGATTCAGCAGGGTAATCGAAGAAGATGTTCGTCTCTCGCACGAAAACAGTTACGCTATTGCAACGGTGAAAGGCGTTGAGTCGAATTACGCCGATTTTTCTCCGATTGACACGGCAATTGTCGATGGTGAATATTTACTGGAGTTGGATAGTATGCCCTTGGCTGTTGTGGGCTCGGGCATTCAAATGGAACTCGATATGCCGCTGCGCGAATATGCGCCGACCATCATGGAAATTGCTGCGCCAATTCGTGGTCGACGCATTTCAGAGTTCAAGGAAGAGGCATTCAATCAGGAGCATGTAGCAGTGAGCGGCGTGTTTGCTATCAATGCTGAGCTGGATGCGAAATACGTTTTGGTGCCGCTCAGTTTTGCGCGCACACTATTCGGAATGAACGATGTCGTTTCAAGTGTCGATGTTTTTACTTCTGAGCAATCAGACCCCAAAAAGATTGCGCCGTTGCTTCAGCAGCAATTCGGTGACGCTGTGCGCATCATGACGCGTGAAGAAAAGAATGCCCTCATCTATAAAACCAATGCAAGCGAGAAATGGGCAACGTTCTTGATTTTGCTCTTCATTTTTCTAATCGCGTGTTTCAATATCATCGCCTCGTTGACCATGTTGGTTATCGAGAAGAAACGCGACATTTTTACGTTGAACTCAATGGGCATCGATACACGCGGTATTCAGCGGATATTCATCTATGAAGGAGTGCTCATAAATGTTATTGGCGCCGGTCTGGGTGCCTTGGTGGGCCTTGCGTTGTGTTTTGCTCAACAACATTACGGCCTTATAGAAATGACCGGAGGCGCCGTAGAAAGCTATCCCGTTAAAGTCGATTTCGGAGATGTTGCCGGCATTCTTACAACCGTGGTCGTGGTAGGCGCCCTCTTTTCATCCTTGCTCGTGCGCACACTTGTGCGTCGCTTCGCAGGTAATGCGATGATGAACCGGGGCTCCGTCAGTTAACACTGGCCTGTGAGAATATTCGATTTCGTGAAATATTCAAGGGTAGGCATGGTTATACCTTCACTTATCTCAATACAGCGATACTTTGAAACACGTCAAGCGAATAGGTTGGATTTTGTTGGGGGTATTCCTCCTGCTTTCCCTCGCCATATTCATTGTCCTTCGGTTCTATGAAGATGAAATCGGAACCTATGCAGTGCAGAAGCTGAAAACACAGGTAGAAACAAAGTTCGAAGTAGGTGATGTGGGTCTTGCTTTTTGGAAAACGTTTCCAAATGCTTCTGTTGAATTGAATGATGTTTTTGTGGAGGAGCGAGGTGATAAGCCCGATACGCTTCTACACGCTCAAGCCATTTATCTCAAGTTTAATTTATGGGATGTTTTTCGCGGCTCCTATCGCGTGGATGAAGTTGAAATCACAGGTGGTTCGCTCTATCTGGGCATCGACGCTCAGGGTAAAAATAACTGGGAAGTGTGGAAGGCTTCATCCAGCGATACCTCCAATTTTGAAATTGAATTGGAAGAAATTTCATTATCCGATACGCGGGTTGTTTACAACGACATATCCTCAAACTTCAAGTTGGATGTGCTTGCCATTCAAGCCTCCGGTAACGGTAATTTTTCAGCGAGAAATATGGATGTAGAGGTTACGCTCGATTTATTCGTTGAAAATGTGAGCAGTGATGGCGATGTATACCTCGAAAAACAGGAGCTCGCAGGAGGAGTTGCTATGCATGCCGACCTTGATCGGAATGCGTATACATTCGAGCCGGGCGAAATCACGTGCGGCGATTTTCAAGTGGTTGTTCAGGGCAATATGAATGCAAACGGCAATGGGTCCATGGAGTTCATAGTAGATGCTCAAGACCAACTCATCGAAGATGCCTTGGATGCATTGCCTGCTTCGATACGAAAGAAGACCCGAGGATATAAAGTTACCGGCGATTGCACCGGAAGGGCAACTATTTCCAGGGAAAAGGAAACGGATGCCGTAATGGTTGATGTTGATTTAAAGGTGAGCGACGGAACACTGCGAATGAAGGAAGAGGGAGTTGCGCTGGAGGATATCGCAACCAACTTTCACTATGTGAGGGGTGGTAAGAAGGATAAGATTCAAGTGAAGACCTTTCAATGCGCATTGGACGGTAGTCATATTGAGGCATCAGGAAGTATTGTAGGGTTTGAAACACCTGCTCTCGATGTGAAGGTATCGGCTGAACTTGAATTGAAGGACTTGCGCGATTTTCTTGACCTCCAACAAATTGAAGTTTGCGAAGGAAGTATTCGGGCTGAGGCTGCGCTCAACGGGACCCTTCGTTATGTGGAGGCCGACACCTCCTACAATTGGCGCGATATATTGGCCACGGGCCAGGCTCGCGTGGAAGGAGGCTCATTGAAAATGAAGAATTCGAATCGATTGTTTAATGAAATGGCGGCCGATTTCACATTCGATAAGCAGAACGTTCGCATTGGTCAGTTCGCAGGTAAGGTAAACGGAAGCGATTTTGCTCTTACCGGAACACTGCACAACGTCGTAGCCTTCCTGTTCGAGCCGCAAGCCCGTGTTTTCCTGGATGCCGATTTGAAAAGTGAGGTGATCGACTTCACGCAATTGGTCGAGGAGGAAACTTCTACTGCCAGCGAAAGTGATTACGAATTGTTGTTTCCCGCTCTGCTCGATTTCAATTTGAATTGTTCAATCAACAAGTTCGTTTTTCGAAAATTTGAAGCAACAGGCGTGAAGGGTATGGCAGTTCTCGATCAGGGTACCTTAACCGTCGACCCTGTTACGTTTGGAACAGCCAGCGGTAAACTCAGTGCCCAACTGGTGCTGGCACCCATAAGTTCAACCGCCTATCGCATGAATTGTTTGGCCAATGTTCAAGGCATCCACATTGACAATGTGTTCACGGAATTTGAAAACTTCGGGCAAACGTTTATTCAAGATCGACATTTGAAGGGAGTAGCCAATGCGAGCGTGCAGTTTAGAGCTGTACTCACCAATACCCTTGAATTGCCTTCTGATAAAATCGAAAGTGTCATCGACCTGTCTATTGAAAATGGTGAACTCAACAATCTTGAGACTCTTCAGGAAATTGCCGACTATCTGCGCAACAACAAGTTGGTGGCGCCTTTTGTTGATGAAGATCGTTTTGCTGAGAAAATGCGAAACGTCAAGTTCTCGAAACTAGAGAATGTCATTCAAATCAGAAATCGAATGATCACTATTCCGCTCATGGACATACGAAGCACTGCCATGGACATTTCTGCAAAGGGCACTCACACCTTTGATCACGCCATAGATTATGCGGTTGGGTTCAACCTGCGCGACTTGCTGGTGCGAAAACAAAAGGACTTGATGGAAGAGGATGATGGCTTGGGTAAGTCGATGTATATTTCAATGAAAGGCACGGTAGATAATCCTATTTATGCAGTCGACAGAGAATTGGCAAAAGAGGTTCGAAAGGAAGCAATGGAGGCTGAGAAGCAGAATGTGAAATCGTTGCTCAAGGATGAGTTGGGTCTATTTAAAAAGGACGCTTCTGTTGGCTCATACAAAGAAAGCCCTGCTAGCACAGGAAATGCCACTATTCAAGTGGAATGGGAGGAAGAGAATAAGCCAACCCCTGCGCCAACAACCGAAAGACCCGCCGCAAAAACGACTGCTAAGCCTGCTGAAGCGGAGAAGCCAAGCGACAAGAAAAAGAAAACTCCAAAATGGCTGGAAGAAAAAGAATAATGGTCGCTGTAAGTTTGCGCTATGCACCCAATACCCACTGAGTTTTCGGAACGTATTACGGTCCAGTTTCCATCGGATGCGAATCAGTTGCTGGAGGCGTTGGATGAACAACCTGCCGCAAGTGTGCGCTTGAACGCTGCGAAGCAAAAGGTCACTTTTATGGATGCAGTGCAAGTGCCTTGGAATGAAGAGGGGCTGCTCTTGGGAAGTCGCCCCCGTTACACGCTCGATCCTGCGTTTCATGCAGGTTGCTATTATCCTCAAGAAAGTTCTTCTATGGCGTTGCAATGGGTGTTGAAGCACACGGTGCCCTTAGATGGTCTGGTT
>JBILIX010000069.1:0-8144 GCA_044368835.1 Flavobacteriales bacterium
GATGTGTGCATAGAATTCGTAAGCATCGAATGTAGGAGCTGTAGTGTCCTGAACATGGATGGTTTGTGTGTAGGTTGATGAGTTGTTCTGGCACTGATCGTAACCATACCATGTACGCACAAGAGTATAGTTAGATGGGCAATTGCCATCGATACGCTCTTCGTTATAAACCAAGTTTGGGTTCAGGTCGCAGTTGTCAGCAATAGAAACACTAGCTGCAGTAGGAACCGCATCGCATTCTACTGTGATTTCACCTTCAGGAAGGTTACTCAATACAGGTGCTGTAGTGTCAACCACAGTGATTACTTGAACGCAATTAGCACGGTTGCCACAGATGTCTGTAGCAGACCAAGTGCGTGTAAGAGTAGTAACGCAAGCATCGCCTTCAGCAACTTCGCCGAGGTATGCTATAACAACATCACCAGAGCAATTGTCGATAGCTTCAATTCCTTCAGCTACTGGAGCTGCAGGATCTGAGCATTCCATAGTGAACGACTCAGGACAGTTGCTGAATACAGGAGCTGTAGTGTCGTTTACATTGATTTGCTGAGAAGCGATAGAAGCATGTCCGCAACCATCCACACCACGGTAGAAGTAGGTGAATGAAGTGTTGTGAATACAGTTGCTTAGGTTGATGTCTTCGCATGCAAGGTCAACGTTTACGTCGCCATGACCGCTGATAGCCTGAGCACCCATGAAACCTTCATAAGTGAACCAACCTGACATACCGTTTGCACAATTTTTATTGTTAGCACCTACACCGATTTGGAAACCGAAGTAGTAAGAAACAGGCATGTGATAAACATACAATTCTGTGCCTTCCAAAGCGCCGGCACCTGTAAGGGTAGAGAAGCCGCCAACCAATTCATAGTAAGACCATGCTTCGTGGTTGTCGGTAGCGCAAGAAAGCAACAAGTCGTTCTTGTAGTTACGACCAGCGCCAGACCATGAAGCCCAGTCAGCCTTGTTTTCAAACCACATGTCAACGATGAACGCTTCAGAAGCATTCACTGTGTTAACTACTGTACCATACAAATGCGCAGAGCCATCGGCGAATTGGTCGAAGTGACCGCCGGCGGCGTTAAATACGAAGTTTGCACCTGAAGCAGATGAAAGTGTTGGCAACCATACAGCCCAGTCAGCACCCGGACCGAAAGCAGTTGATGCAACGCACTCGCTCTGGATTGTGCCGGTCTGGCTGCTCCAGTTTTGGATAGAACCATCACCGCTGCAAGCATCAACAACGCTTACCTCTTGGAAAGCAGGAATGCCTTCGAGGCACTGAACGTTGATTTCGCTTTCAAGGCCGATAATTGCAGGACCTTGAGTATCTTGAGAAGTGATGATTTGTGTGCATACTTCTACAATGCTACCCAATGTAACGATCCATGTGCGTGAAATAACCTTTCCGCAAGGACCACAAGAGAGAACAGCGTCTTCGAAGTTAACGTGCAATTCTTCCAAGCAGAATTCACCGCTAATTTCCGGTGTTCCTGTAGCGTCGAAATTGCCTTCCTGGCCGCACTCTACCGTTACGTCTTGAGGACACACAACGTTAAGAACTAGTTCACAAGGAACTTCGTTATTTCCGCCATCGTCACATACGCCAAGGTAGTCACCATGATTCAGGTGAGCCTGAACTGCGTCTTCGTCGACGTAAATGGTAATTGACCCGCCGTTTCCGAGTTGGTGACAGATTGCGACATCATCATCGTCATCATCATCGTCATCATCGTCATCATCGTTATCATCATCATCATCGTCATCATCGTCATCATCATCGTCATCATCATCGTCATCATCATCGTCATCGTCGTCATCATTATCATCATCATCATCATCATCATCATCGTCGTGATCACTCCCACGAAGATCATTTGATACAGACGCAGAAGCAGTGCTGTCAGATTGAGCGAAGGTTGAGTACCCCCCGAAAATCAAAAGCATCAAGCAGAGAAACAATGCCTTGAGGGCATTTAGGAATCGGGCATTGAACAATTCAACGCCACCAACAAGTGTTGTACACGAATTTGTAAATAAATTCATCTTGTTTAGATTTTAGTTTGACAAATAATTGAGAACTTGTCTTAATAGGGGGAAAGACGAAATTCAGTTTAACTCAGACAAAGATATAAATGATTTAGATGAAAATCCAAATAAAATCGATAAAAATTTTTAGCGGGTTGAAAATCAGGGGTGAAAAAATGAAAATAGATCGAAATATGTGAGGGAAAATGGGGCTACGGTTGGCTTTGGTATCCCCAAACGTGAATACTTCTCGTGCAATTTCGGCAGGGTGATCATAAAATGAAGAAAATGGGCAGGATGGTGCGGTTATTTTTGGCTTATGAAACAGAGGGTACAAGTAGCAATCGCTCCACTAAGAAAAGAGCCATCCGATCGAAGTGAAATGGTGAGTCAGGCCTTGATGGGAGAGGAGTTAAGCATGTTGGATCGCCAAGAAAAATGGACCATGGTGCGCATGTTTTCAGATGGCTACGAAGGCTGGATAGATAATAAACAGTTCGGTGAATCCGACGATGCTGAGGGATACCAAGAGTTGTCGTCGCCGATATCACACTGCACTGGTGCCGATGGTTCATCGATTTGGCTGCCTGCTGCAGCGCGAGTTCCAGCCCATTGGAAAGTAGAGCCAACGCAAAGCATCGCACATGCAGGTGCTGCAGGTGTTGCTTTATGCGCAAATCAATTTCTGAATGCTCCTTATTTGTGGGGAGGCAGAACGATTCTTGGCATCGACTGTTCCGGCTTCACACAGTTGGTTTTTCGACTCAATGGTATTTCCATTCCGAGGGATGCTTACCAACAGGCTGAAATGGGCACCACGATCTCTTTCATTGAAGAAACACAAGTCGGTGATTTGGCATTTTTCGATAATGCAGAAGGACGCATCGTTCATGTTGGTATCGTGTTGCGCAACTCAGAGGGACATGTTGATGTCATTCATGCGTCTGGAAAGGTGCGCGTTGATGCGTTGGATCACCAGGGTATTTTTAATCGTGAAACGGGCAGCTACACCCACAAGCTCAGAATTATCAAGCGAATGGCATAGCACCACACTACATTTGTTGTCCTTTTTTTTTTAACCATGACAGAATTAGAGCAATTAGAGCAAACCGCTGAGTGGTTGCGCTCCAAAGGAATGAACGCCCCTGAAGTGGGCATCATACTCGGAACAGGCTTGGGCGAGTTGGCCAATGCCATTGAGTGTGAAAAGCAATTCAGCTACAACGTAATTCCCAATTTTCCGATAGCAACCGTAGAGTTTCACTTCGGTAAACTCATCTACGGCAATCTGGGTGGTAAAAAGGTGATGGCTTTTCAGGGCCGCTTTCATTACTACGAAGGTCATAGCATGGATGACGTTGTAATGCCTGTTCGCATTATGAAAATGCTTGGTGTGAAATACGTCTTGCTTTCAAATGCGGCGGGTGCTATCAACCTATCATTCAATAAGGGGGATTTGATGTTGATCAATGACCACATCAATTTGCAGCCTGATAATCCACTTAGGGGGCCCAACATCGACGAGTTGGGTCCGCGTTTTCCGGATATGTCAGAGCCCTATTCAAGAGTGCTCAACGAGAAGCTGCACTCCATTGCCAAGAGCAATGGATTGGAGTTGAGAGAAGGGGTGTATGTATCGGTGTTGGGTCCAAACCTTGAAACACGCGCTGAGTATCGAATGCTTAAAATGTTTGGTGCCGATGCTGTTGGTATGAGCACTGTGCCCGAGGTAATAGCGTGCAATCATATGTCGCTGCCATGTTGTTGCATTTCCGTAATTACCGATACTTGCGATCCGGACAATCTGGGCAAGCTGAGTGTTGAAGAGATTATTGCTACTGCACGCCAGGCGGAGTCGAAGTTGAATGTGCTGTACAAGGAGCTCATAGCGAGATTGTAATGACTAGTTACTAGTCATATGTAATTCGTCACTATATTTGCGCGCCTTTTCCAGGCGGGTTTTACTTCACATCTTCATCAGTTCGCGCGGCGTAGCGCAGTTTTTCTGAAAATGGTTGTTCAATTCAATTGGCTTAGGCTTAACAACCAATATTTAATTTTATGATGAATTTTGAATTACTCGGATTGAGTAAGCCCGTTTTGCGCGCTATATCCGAGCTGGGTTTTGAAAACCCGACCCCCATCCAGGAACAGGCTATCCCCGTGATGCTTGGAGGCAACCAAGACGTAGTTGCTTTGGCCCAAACGGGCACAGGTAAGACGGCTGCTTTCGGTTTGCCGTTAATCGATCTCCTCGATTTTAGTCAACGCCACACGCAGGCACTCATACTTGCTCCAACACGCGAGTTGTGCATGCAGATTACGCGTGATTTGCACAACTTTTCGAAGCATGTGGGCGGCGCTCACGTTGTTGCCATTTATGGCGGAGCAAGCATCGAAGGACAAATCAGAGAGATGCGCAAGGGACCTCAGATTGTGGTAGCAACACCCGGTCGTTTGGTTGACATGATTGAGCGCGGCATCGTGGATCTTGCACGTATTGAATTCGTGGTGCTTGATGAAGCGGATGAAATGTTGACCATGGGCTTTAAGGATGATTTGGATTTGATCCTTTCCCAAACACCGGATGAGAAAAACACATGGTTGTTTTCGGCTACGATGCCCAACGAGGTGCAGCGTATTGCAAAGAATTACATGAGCAATCCGCATGAGGTTACTGTTGGTCTGCGAAACTCGGGCAACGAGAATATCGAGCACTTGTACTATGTAGTGCACGCAAAGGATCGTTACTTGGCACTGAAGCGTATTGCGGATTTTAATCCGGATATTTTTGCAATCGTGTTTTGCCGCACCAAGGCAGAAACACAACAAGTAGCCGATGCGTTAATAAAAGACGGTTACAACGCTGATGCATTGCACGGCGATTTGTCGCAGGCGCAGCGCGATTTCGTTATGAAGCGCTATCGCAGTCGTTCGTTGCAGATGCTCGTTGCTACCGATGTAGCAGCTCGTGGTATTGACGTGAACGATGTAACGCACGTAATCAACTACAACTTACCCGATGAGATTGAAAGCTATACTCACCGAAGTGGTCGTACTGCGCGTGCAGGAAAGACCGGTGTCAGCATCGCAATCATCCACACCAAGGAAATGCATAAGATTCGCGAGATTGAGAAAATCATCAAGCGTAAATTCACGCAAGCACAAATACCAACGGGTTTTGATGTGTGCGAGCAACAGTTGATGGCATTGGTGAAGCGCATTCACAACGTAGAGGTTGACGAGAAAACTGTAGAGCGTTATTTGCCACAGGTATTTGAAGAATTACAAGAACTCTCGCGTGAAGATATCATCAAGCGTTTTGTTTCTATCGAGTTCAATCGTTTTGCAGAATACTATCGTAATGCCCCTGATTTGAACCACAACGCACAGCACGACGATCGTCGTGCACTGGCTCCGGGTGTGGTTAAATTGTATATGAACATAGGTGGTATTGATGGCTTTGATTTCAACACGATCAAAGAGTTTATCGCAGAGAATGCAGAAATCAATGCAGCGGATATCACCTGGACGGATTTAAAGAACACCTTCTCTCTTATCGAAGTGAAGAATGAGGTAGTTGATAAGATCATGGAGACCATCCACGGCGCTCAGTATAGAGGTCGCACTGTTCGTGTTGAATCACGCGGCAACCGTGATGCAGGAATTCCTCGCACTCGCTTCCGCGGCGACGGTCGCAAAGGCGGCGGCGGCGGCGGATATAACAAGGGTAGAGAGGGTGGCTTCGATCGCAAGAAATCTTTCGGCGACCGCGACGGAGGATTTAAGAAGGGGAAGAAGAAGCGTTAAGTTTAGGTGATAGGTATTAGGTGATAGGTGTTAGGTATTAAGTCTGTTGACTGCACCTAACACCTAGTACCTATTACCTATTAAATCGTTTCTACTGCTTTTACAACGGGAATACCTGTTTTGCTAATAGCTCCGTATCCACCCTCAACTTCTGAGAAGTTACGATAACCTCTGGCCTGAAGAATAGAGGCGGCAATCATGCTCCTATAACCTCCCTGGCAATGCAAGTAGAAATGCTCCTTGGGGTTGATAGTTGACATCCAGTTATTGATATCCGTGAGCGTTAAGTTTTCTGCATCAGGCACGTGGCCGTTGCTGAATTCGCTGCATTTGCGTACATCAATCACTTTTGATTTTCCGTGCACGTATTCGCCTTCAAATTGTGCCGCGTTAATGCGCACAATGGTATCAATTGTTTTTCCTGATTTTTTCCAGGTATCAAAGCCACCCGCGAGATGTCCGAGTAGTTGATCGAATCCAACGCGGCTCAGGCGGGTCACTGCTTCTTGCTCTTTGCCCGTTTCAGTTACCAAAATCAGCTTTTGGTTCACGTCCGCTATCAAGGCACCAACCCATGGAGCAAAGTCTCCGTTGAGGCCAATGTTGATTGAGTTTGGTATGAAGCCATTGTGGAACTCGGCTGCACTGCGTGTGTCGAGAATGAGTGCGTCGGCCACGTCGGCTATGGTTTCAAACTCCTCGGCTGTGAGTGCTTTCATTCCATTGCTCAGCACTTCGTTGTAGCTGGTGTAGCCCTTCTTATTCATGGCTACATTCATGGGGAAATAAGCGGGTGGTGCACTCAATCCTTCGGTTACCGCTTGAATGAAGCTCTCTCTGCTAGGTTGGTTGAGAGCGTAGTTGATTTTTTTCTGATTACCCAAATCATCCACGGTTTCCTTCATCATGTTTTTACCACAAGCACTTCCGGCGCCATGGGCAGGGTACACGATAACATCATCGGCTAGCGGCATTATTTTACTCATCAAGCTATCGTAGAGCATTCCGGCAAGTTCGTCTTGCGTCAGATGAGCTGCTTTTTGCGCCAAATCCGGACGACCTACATCGCCCAAGAAGAGCGTGTCGCCCGAGAAAATGCAGTGATCCTTTCCCGTCTCATCAATTAAGAGATAGGTGGTACTTTCGAGCGTATGCCCGGGCGTGTGGAGTGCTTTAATCGTGATGTTGCCCACCTTGAATTCTTGGCCGTCGGACGCTATTAGGGCATCGAACTCAGTCTGAGCAGATGGCCCATAAACAATGGGCGCACCGGTGGCTTTGCTCAAGTCGATATGTCCTGAAACGAAGTCCGCATGGAAGTGGGTTTCGAAAATGTATTTGATCTTCACTCCGTCTCTTTCTGCACGGTCCAAGTATGGTTGTATTTCCCTCAAGGGGTCAATAATGGCAGCCTCTCCGTTGCTGGTAATGTAATATGCTCCTTGAGCCAGGCAGCCCGTATAGATTTGTTCGATTTTCATAGCGTTGAATATGGGTCAAATGTAATAATGGATTGAACTGTCTCTTGTTTGACAATTGTCAGATTGAGCGGCAAAGAAAGATGAGGATGTCGAGTAGCACAGTCATTTTTGTTACAAAGAAAAAAGGCTGCCTAGGCAGCCTTTTAAATCTTGAAAAGTACTTTTATTTTTTGGCAGGAGCACTTGGTGCAGGGGCTGCGGGCTTCGCTGCTCCTGTGCCTTCAACTGGTTCTACTTTGATTAATTCAACTTCGAAAATCAGAGCGGAGTTACCTGGAATCTTGTTCTGACTGCGCGAGCCGTAAGCAAGTTCAGAGGGAATGTAGAAGATTGTTTTGCCACCTTCTTTCATGTACTGCAAACCTTCTGTCCACCCCGGAATTACCTGGTTGAGGCCAAAAGTAGCAGGTGTTCCGCGTTGCACTGAACTATCGAATATGGTTCCATCGATGAGCGTTCCGTGATAATGAACGGTGACCTTGTCGTTGCCATCGGGTTGAATTCCTGTTCCTTCTTGTGTATTCTTGTATTGAAGTCCGGAGGCAGTGGTTTTCACCAATTTGTTCTTCTTGTTTTCCGCAAGAAAAGCCTCGCCTGCTTTTTTGTTTTCGAGGGCTTTTTTGTCGGCCACTTTCTTGCTTTCTTCTTTGTAAATTTTATCGGCCGTCATCGCATCGAAAGCGCCTTTGCCATTGAGGTGTTCTGAAATTGCCTTTTTGACCAGGTCTTCATTGTACTCACTGATGCCGCTTTTTTTGAGTGTTTCTGCCATGGTTACACCGAGAGCATATGAAACGCTGTCTTTGCGGGTTTTAAAGCCTTGGG
>JBILIX010000070.1:0-8075 GCA_044368835.1 Flavobacteriales bacterium
TTGTGGTGCCACCAGGAATCGAACCGGGGACACAAGGATTTTCAGTCCTTTGCTCTACCAACTGAGCTATGGCACCTCGCTAAAGCGGCCGCAAATGTAATAGCTTTTTCAAACTATGAAAGAAGAATTGAAAAAAAACTTCTTGCGCCCGTAACATCACAACCTACGGCAACCCAATTGCCATGCGCTGTATAAGACGTCAACGAAGGTGGCTTCGAGAGCAACACCCATTCATATAAGACGTTGTTTACGAATTATTTACGAAATACTTTGTCGTTTTCCGAAACCTTTTTTAGCTCACCTCGGTACAAACACGAACTGAAAACTGAGAACGCAATCCAACCTCACAAAAACAATTTAAAAAGAAGTACAATGAAAAACCTCAACCCTAAAAGAACCCTGGTAATTGTAAATGGCCTATTCATAGCCATTCTAGTTGCCGCTCAATTAACGATGGTAGCACAGGTTACTCCTATTGTTGACACCCATCACCTTATGTGGTCCAATCAAATTGGTACCACAGGCACGGATAAAGCAGAGGGAATAGCTTGTGAATTCATGGGCAATACCTATACAGCCGGCCATGTAAGTGGATCAAACTTCCAGGGCGTAAGCCAAGTAATCAACGCGTACAAAGGCGGTAATTTCGATGGCTACATCACAAAAGTGAACATCTACGGCCAAGAACTTTGGACGGCATTCGTGGGTGGAAACGGAAACGATTTCTGCACAGCTATTGCCGCTACCAACGATGATCATATTGTGGTTACTGGCTACTCGTCTTCAACCAACCTGTCTGCAGGGCCGGTAGTAACAAGCTACCAAGGTGGTAACCGCGATGGCTTTTGCTCCAAGCTGACAAAAGACGGCGAATTGGTATGGACCGTTTACATCGGTGGAAATGGTGATGACTATACCCAAGACCTTGCTATCGATAACGAAGGAAACATCTTCGTGGTTGGAAAAACCAGCTCAAATATGATTCCCTACTCTTCACAGTTGCAAGCCAATTATGGAGGTGGCACATTCGATGGCTTTATAACGAAGATATCGGGCACGGGTGAAATCAGTAAGTTCTCATATTTGGGAGGTACGGGTACCGACGAAATCAAAGACTTGACTTTTGATCGCGAAGGGAACTTGTGCATTTGCGGGAGCACCGCCGGTGTTGACCTCCTCACCTCCATTACTACGATGCCTTACTTCGGAGGCGTTTCGGATGCATTCGTTACATGCCTCAATGAAAACTTCCAGTTGAATTGGGCGGAATACGTAGGCGGAGCTGGTTCAGATCTATTCAACAGTATCGCTCTCGATACCGCCGGTAACGTAGTAGTAGGCGGCAACACAAACTCAGGCCCCATCGCATTTCTCGATAACTCGGGTGTTCTTTCTCCCAACAATACCGATGCAATGCTCATGAGCTTTTCACCGGTTGGAACGTTGCTCTGGTCACAATTTGTTACCGGATCAGGTGCCGAAAGCGTGAAAGACATTCATGTGGATCTATTCGGCAACATCTACGTTGGAGGTACTACGGAGTCATCGAACATTACCGTAATGGACGCATTTCAAGAACAGTTGGCCGGTGGTATCGACATGTTCATTTCGAAATACAACACCTTGGGTGAAATGCAGTGGCAATCATACATGGGCGGCACCGGACACGACTGGTTTGGTCGCATGGGCAGTGATCGATTCGGTAAAGTCATGATCTCCGGCTTCACCAACTCGGCTGCATTCGGTGATGAAGTGAATTTCGGAACAACCGACGCATTCTTCGCAAGACTCAGCGATTGCAACAATCCGGACGTTGTCATTCATACAATCGACGATACTACATTCTGCTATGGCAGCGAATCGCTCTTCACTGCTTGCGGCGCAAGTCACTATGCATGGATGAATGAAGACACCCTCTTGCTGACAACAGTAGACACCACCGACTTGGTATACGTTAAGGGTTACAACACCGAAGGTTGCTGGGGTATGTCGAACCGTGTTCATGTAACGGCACTCGAAGTTCCTGAAGTTATCATAGAACCCATGGGACCGACCACATTCTGCGGTGGTGGCGAGGTTGAATTGTTTGCCATTACAGAAACAGAAGCCATGCTTACTTGGAACGACCCTGCACAAACAGAGGGTGAAATGATCTTGGCAGATACTGCACGCACCTATTCAGTAAGTGCCGAAGCACCAAACGGATGCCGAGGCGGAGCCTCAATTACCATCGAATTCATTGAATTGCCGCAAGCATCCATGACCGCTGCCCAAAACTCGGTTTGCATCTCAGGCAACCCGGTAAACCTGCTTGGTTTGCCCGAAGGTGGCTTCTTCGTTGGAGAAGGTGTAGTAGGTAACACGTTCGACCCGGGTTTGGCCGGAGGCGGTATGCACGAATTGCAATACGTTATCATGGACAAAAACGGCTGCGAAGGCTCATCTTCCAACGCATCCATTGAAGTAATGTTCTATCCTACCGTTTTGTTTGTAGCGAACGACAGCGTATGCACCTTCGATGAGCCATTTCAATTGATCGGCGAGCCGTTGGGCGGTACGTTCGAAGGTGACGGTGTATTGGGCGAAATGTTCTACCCTGCCCTACCGGGAACAGGTGGTCAAAACATCTCCTACACCTACGTCGACAATCAAGGTTGTATAAACGTGGCAAGCCAAGTGATCTTCGTAGACCCATGCGAAATCACATCTGTGAACGACATCGAAGCAACCAGCTTCAGCGTATACCCAAACCCGGCCGAGAATTTCTTCATGATTCAGAGTCCAGACAACAACTTATTCACCGCAACATTGATGAACGTTTCAGGTCAACAACTGGAAAGCTTCAATGGCTTCAACCAAGTGCGAATATCTACCGAGCATTTATCTGCGGGTTGCTACTTCGTAAAGATCAACGGAACAGAAAGCTCATCGATTGTGCAATTGATGATTCAACACTAGAACCTAAACAAAAACGATAAACCTAACTTTAGCATCAGGCCCTTCGGGGCCTTTTTGCTTTTAGATACACTTAAAATAATCGAATGGCTCAAGGCACGATTCACATCGATAGAGCGCCTTGCAGGCTGTAGACCCAAATTGTGACAGCATGCTTGTTTCAGTAGAGCCGCATCGCGGGCATTTCACATCACGAAGCCTGCCCATGAGCAATCCCTTGTCGGCACTACCCTTTTGTGGCGGAGCAATTCCCTCCCCGCTGAGTTTTTCACGCGCAGCATCTGTCATCCAATCGGTTGTCCAAGCCGGCGACAAGACCGTTGTAATCTCATAATTGGTTACGCCATACTCCTGAAGCACTTCCTCTATGTCATCTTCGATTGTGCGCATAGCAGGACACCCGCTGTACGTCGGTGTAATTATGACGTGCACTTTTCCATCGGTGATAGTAACCTCCCGCACGATACCTAACTCCACGACATTAAGTACAGGAATTTCAGGGTCGCTAACTTCCGAGAGCCAACTCCAAATATCATTTGTGGTCAACGATAGTTCCATATTACCACTTAGCCCCCGGATACGCTCTTTGCAAGAACTGCAATTCAGCCAAAAGAAAACCCATATGCTCGGTGTGACGACCTTCACGACCTCCCTGGTGATGCCATGCCTCGGTTGGAACGGTCAAACCCGCTTCTGAAAAAACTGCCTGAAGTCGGTCCATCCAATGCGTTTTCAAAGAATCCTTTGATACACCCCAACCATCATCAACCGCTTGTTGATCTAGCGCATCCTCATGAAACATCTCCCCTAGATATGGCCAAAGGGCGTTCACGGCATGTTGCATTCGGCTGTGGCTTTCCGGCGTACCGTCGCCCAAGCGAAGCATCCAATCCGTAGCGTGCTGCAAATGATATTTCACCTCCTTGATCGACTTTTCTGCGAAGCCAACCAAAAACGAATCAGTACTCAATGTCAACTTCTCGAGAAACAACAAATAGAAGGACGTGTAATAATACTGACGCGCGATTATTAAACCATAATCGTTGGTCGGTAACTCTAGCAACAGTAGATTACTATATTCAGATTCCATTCGCGTGAGTGCGATAGCATCTTCGTCGCGCCCATCATTTGCGATTGCGCTCAGCTGCTTGTATAGATTCGTTGCCTGGCCTATATAATCGAGTGCGATATTGGACAAAGCAATATCCTCTTCCAATATAGGACCGTGCCCACACCATTCACCTAGGCGCTGACCCAATATAAGAGAGTCATCAGCCAACCTCAACAGATAAGTATAATACTCTTGATTGTTCATTGCATTCGTCGGTATTCTATTTAAACTCACATGTGCCCCACTTCAGGAGGTATTTCATAGAATGTGGGGTGACGATACACCTTATCGTTGGCAGGCTCATACAAAAAGTCCTTGTCAGCAGGCGATGATGCCACAATATCGTTGCTCATTACAACCCAAATACTGACACCTTCCATTCTGCGCGTATAAACATCGCGTGCATTTTCAATAGCCATCTTTGCATCAGCAGCGTGCAAGCTGCCGGCATGTTTATGAGCTAAGCCATTCTTACTTCGAATGAAAATTTCCCACAAGGGCCAATTATTACTCATCGTTAATATCGAATCATTTATGCGGCACTTACCGCTTGTCTTTCCTTTTGTTTGCGAGCATACGCCATTGCTGCATCGCGCACCCATGCACCTTCAGCGTGCGCCTTGTTGCGTGTCTGCAAACGCTCCTTGTTGCATGGACCATTGCCCTTCACTACTTCGTTGAACTCCGTCCAATCGATCTCACCAAAGGTATAATGACCGGTTGTCTCATCCCATTTCAAATCCTTATCAGGAATGGTCAATCCCAAGTATTCAGCCTGTGCAACGGTCATATCAACAAACTTCTGACGCAATTCATCATTGCCGTGACGTTTAATTCTCCAAGCCGTGTTTTGAGCGCTGTGCGCGGAAGTTGCATCGCTTGGTCCGAACATCATAAGTGAAGGCCACCACCAGCGATTGAATGCATCTTGTGCCATCTTTTTCTGCGCTTCATTTCCGTTGCGGGCCAACGCTATCATAATTTCATAGCCCTGACGTTGGTGAAAGCTCTCCTCTTTGCAAATGCGAACCATCGCACGGCTATAGGGGCCATAACTGGTACGCTGCAACGAAACCTGATTCACAATAGCAGCACCGTCAACAAGCCATCCAATAGCTCCAATATCTGCCCATGAAACTGTTGGATAGTTGAATATAGAAGAGTATTTCGCCTTTCCGGTAAGCAACTCTGAAATCAAGGTCTCCCTGTCGACACCCAATGTTTCACAAGCGCTGTAGAGGTAAAGTCCATGGCCCGCCTCATCCTGTACTTTCGAAATCAATATAGCCTTTCGACGCAAGGAAGGAGCCCGTGTAATCCAATTACCTTCCGGCAACATGCCCACCACTTCGCTGTGAGCGTGCTGTGCCATTTGACGAATCAAGGTTTTACGATAGCCATCCGGCATCCAATCCTTCGCCTCAATCTTATTTTCAGCTTCGACGTAGTTCTGAAAACGCTCGAGCAATGCTTGATTTTCCATAAACTGATTTTTCTTATAATGCACAAGATTAAGGTAAATTCAAATCAACAACACATCTATTTTTGCAAGCACCACAAAAATTATGAGACCCAAATTTCACCCGCTTACCGTTACGGATATTCGCCGCGAAACCAAAGACTGCGTTTCAATTGCCTTTGACGTTCCCATTGATCTGAAGGAAAACTTCCGCTTTCAACAAGGCCAATACCTGACCCTTCGAGAAACAGTTAACGGAGAAGACATTCGACGATCGTATTCAATCTGCAGTGGCGTTAACGAGCCGGAACTTCGCGTTGCCGTGAAGGAAGTGCCGCATGGCAAATTTTCCACCTGGGCTAACCGCGAGTTGAAGGAAGGTCACACCCTGCAAGTAATGACTCCGATGGGAAATTTCGGCACCGATTTGCAGGCCGATCAGCGGAAGACCTATCTCTTGGTGGCAGCAGGTAGCGGCATCACTCCCATATTCTCGATAGCGAAGAGTGTGCTAGCTACTGAACAAGAAAGCGAAGTGATACTCCTCTTCGGAAACCGCTATTTTCAATCTATTATATTTCGTGACCTATTGGAAGACTTGAAAGATCGGTATTTAGGGCGTTTCAGGGTATTCCACGTGCTCAGCGCAGAACCCAACGATGTTGAGCTTTTCTCCGGCCGTATCGACAAATCGAAGCTCGAGGGATTTGCAAAAGGGTTCATTCAAATGAATGCCATCGATGAGGTTTTTGCATGCGGACCTGAGCCTCTAATTCGCACAGTAAAAGAATTTGCATTGGAACACGGCATTGCCGAGGAACACATCCACTTCGAATTGTTTGGAACGCCCAACCCTACTGCCGGAGGCAATGTCGAAAAACCGGCTGAGCCAGCTGCAGATTCAGGTAAACGCTGTGCTGTGACCCTTATGTTCGATGGTCAGGAAAATAACTTTTTCATGCCCATGGATGGCACTGCCATTCTCGATGCTGCACAAGCAAGCGGCATGGACATCCCCTTCAGTTGCAAAGGAGGCATGTGTTGCACCTGTCGAGCGCACGTCTCTGAAGGATCAGCAACCATGAAGGTGAACTACGCCCTTGAGCCGGGTGAAGTCGAATCGGGCTATGTGCTCACCTGCCAGGCAGTGCCTACCAGTGAGAACATAACCGTCGATTTCGATCGTCACTAATCCAATCAGATTCCTGCCTGGGCCGCGCTAACCGCTGCACCTGCATTCAAGTTTCCATAACCGCGACTTCCATTTGGATTGGGATAGTATTGCGAGGTAGTCAGTAAGTTCTGATAAACCTGCTCGCGGGTTCTGGAAGGGTTTACAGACCATACCATCGCCGCAATTCCTGAGGCCATTGCAGTGGCTGAAGAGCTTCCGCCAATGTACTTCGCTGCATAACCCGACGTATTGAGCGAGAGCGTATTGCGCGAGCTGTTGCTGGAACGCTCCATTGTGACCGTAAAATCGACCTCTGAACCGTCGTGGCACGATGCGCACGTGCCGAAGTTTTCCTTCACTCCCGTGATAGCCACGCAACGTGAAAGTGCTGCAGGATAAACAACGCCCCACCAGCTAGTCCAGCTAAAAGAGGTACCCGCTGCAGCCATCATCATTTTTCCTGCTCCCCAGGCGTAGTTGACCCCATCCTCGATAACACTGCTGTAAAATGGTGTGCCTATCGACATACTAATCACCTTCACATCAGCTCTATTCCCCATTTTCACCAAGGCGTTTTTCAGTCCTGTGCGTTCCACTGAGCGATCGAGTACAACGTCTTCACAACCGCGTATGAAGTGTAAATTCGACTTGTATGCTACTCCGGTAGTAGCGCCCAAATTGTTGCGTGCACCCACAGCCAAACCGCTCATGGCCGTGCCATGCGAGCAAGTCGAATAGGCGCTGCTTCCAAACGTATAATCGGTAGTTACGGTTCGTCCGATATTGCTGGCTCCGTTGTTGAATTCAGAACCCAAAAGCGCCTGAGACGAGCTCAAGCCTGCATCGATGACTCCGATGGTAATACCTTGTCCTTGGGCTGAATTCCATGCGCTAGGAATGTTCATCAAACCAAAATTCCAAGGCAACACAGCGTTGGGCGCAGTAGTAGTGTAGTCAGCTGAATTCAGTGCAAAGGTGCTCACCGAACAACCCGATGTGGAACGCTCTTCAGTAGCCAAGTCCTCATGCGCATAATCAAGCGGCTCCAGGTAGCGAACGTTTTTCAAATTTCGAAGAGCCGTAAGCACATGACGATCAGTCAGCTTTACGGTGATAATCGGCAAAATCGGATCATCCTCTACTAAAATAGCGCGCCATTCGGACTCAAGACCTCGCTGAGAAAGTTCGCTTTGAATAAAATCAATCAAGGCATCGTGTACTTCCTTCCACGCACCTTGCTGAATGCGTACGCGATAAATTGAATTCTCAAGTCCAACATATTCCGCAGGCTGATAACCTATAGCCACCGTTTGATCGCCATACTGTATTGCACTCCAAAGCATTTTGAAGTCGGCGCTCTCCCAGCGGAAGTCGCC
>JBILIX010000071.1:0-8058 GCA_044368835.1 Flavobacteriales bacterium
TCCCACCGACAGCGTTGAGCTGCGTCGTCTCAATAAATTGGTTCAGCGCAAAGAGTTTGCAGAGGTGGTCAGTATGCATTACGACAAGGAAGGTGGGGTGCTTCGTATTGCGGGTAAAATTGGCGACTTCGGGCGGAAGCACTACGAGGAACTAAATGTGCGATTGGACGATTTCATTCGAAATAACTGTACAACGAAATTCGAATACAAGGTAACGGGCACAGCACATCTCATCGACTTGAACAATCGATATCTGGTTGAAAACATGGTATGGGATCTTCTTCTCTCGATAGCCGTAATCGGTTTGATAATGGGGGCGGTCTATCAGTCGCCTAAGATGATTATACTTACTATCATCCCCAACCTCATTCCGCTCATCATTGTCGGCGGCATCATGGGCTTTGCGGGCATACCCTTGAAGGTTACCACCTCCATTGTCTTCAACATTGCATTTGGTATAGCGGTCGACGACACCATTCACTTCTTGGCCCGCACGCGCACCTTGTTGCTGGAAGGTATGAGTCCGCTGTATGCCGTGAAGCGCACGTTTCTGACCACCGGCAAGGCTATGGTTGTAACGACTCTGATTTTAAGTGGAGGTTTCCTCACGCTCATTTTATCCGACTTCATGGGCACCTTCTATATCGGTCTGCTCATCAGTCTCACACTGTTTATCGCACTCATTGCGGAGTTACTCATTTCGCCGTTGGTGATTATTTTCTTCTACAAGAAGAAGGGGTAGGTTTTTGGGTTGCAGGTTGAAAGTTGAAGGTTGACGCGACTCTTTCATTCCGATTTTCTTTTTCATTCGAATAAAATTCCGGAATCAGAAAGTGCGAATGAAATGGGAGAGGCCACCTCACTGTAATCCTATTATCCTACTATCCTATACTCCTGTATAGTCCCACAAAAGCCATCGCCACCGCCTCATTACTAAATCGCTCCAACGCATATTGTCTCAAGGCAGCTTGGTCATATTGATGAATGGTGCTTGCTATGGTGTCTATAGCGCTTTCAAGAGCATCTTCATCGCCTCGTTCAACGAGCATGCCTCGTTCGGGGGTGATGTGTTCGCTGATACCGCCTACGCGCGTGCTAATCACAGGCAGGCCGCATGCGAGGGCTTCCACTATTACACACGGTAGGTTTTCGTAATTGCTGAAGAGCAATAAGGCATGCGACGATTCCATTTTGCGGGCTACTTCTTCCCATGAAATCTCGCCGAAGAAGTCGATGGAGTCGGGGCGAATGTCCAAGCTTTCCGCTTGTTGCTTCCAATACGCTATAGGGCCATCGCCTCCGAGGGTAAGATGCACGTTCGGTTTGCGGTCCGATATCCCTTTCCAAACCCGCAGTATGCCGCTGATGTTTTTGTGCGCGTCAATGAGTGAGCTGACGTGGAGAAACTTCACACGATTGTTGTCGGGCTGCGCCAATGAAAACAGGCTTGTGTCGACCACATTCGGCACAACTCGGTAGTTGCCGTGAATGCCATAGTCAATCATCTTTTGTTGCAGATCGAACGTTACAGGGCACAAGAATGCTGCTTTTTGAGCGCCAAACTTCGACATCCAGGGCAAAAGAGGGCTGCGCTTTCCAACGTGTATCGGGTCGTAACCGGTCCAATGTTCGGTGACGATATAAGGCAGGTTAAACTTACTTTTTAGCCAGCGCGGTTGCCAGCCATGTGGCCAAAGCACATTGTGGTGAACGAGGTCGAATTGAATGTTTTTTGAACGCATCAAGTGATAAGCTCCCTTGATGAATGCTTTGCGCTTAGCGAAAAATCCACGTTTGCAGTAAACGATTATGGTGTTCACGTTTTTCTCGCAATGCTCTTCAATTTTCGGTGGCCCCTGCCATTGAGGCATAGAGGCCACATACAACACCCACACCTCGCACAACGTGGCCACCGCTTCGGCGTGGCGTTGCACGAAGTTGCCCACTGTGGAGTGGGCCTTGCTGGGATACCAGCTAGAGGTAAACAATATGGAAAGTCGCTTGCTATTCACTGTATTTCGAGGGTGCAATCTAAGTGGAAACGATTACATGATTTTCTTGTTGGTTCTGAAAGAAAAATGCGTTTTATTTGCACCCGCATTTTAGACGGTGGTCGTAGCTCAGTTGGTAGAGCCCCAGATTGTGGTTCTGGTTGTCGTGGGTTCGATCCCCATCGATCACCCTTCAAAGAAAAGGTCCTGAAAAGGACCTTTTTTTATTTCTTCAATTCCGGGGCGATTCCATTCACGAAGTCTTCAATGACACGCGATTTGCCTGCGGAGGTGCAGCCTGAAAATCCGGTGAGTTCCGAATAAGTAATGGAGCGGTTGTACTCCTCTAGCATCGGTCCTGCGATGGGCATGTAGCTCCAATGCCAGGCTTCTTCTTCATATCCGGTTCGACCGTTGGACTTGGATGTGTAGGTTTGGTAATAGCCGAACTCCGATGCGTGCTTTGTCAACCATTGATAAATCACTAATCCTTTTCCTTGCGTGAAATAGGCAGGCTCCAAACTGTTCATGTCGATGTCGGTTCCCCAGTGGTGCCGGCTTGTTCCGGGCATGCTGCTGAATTTCATGATGTCGACGATGCGTTCCAAATCCGACTTGCCTTCGTATTGCGGGCGCTTCCATTTGCGTTCCCAGATTCCTTTTTGCGCATCGAAATTGCGTGTAGCCGAAAGAATAGTGAGCGTTATGCCTTCCTTGAGCGCAGCGTTGTGCATGCGCTTAAACGAATCATAGGCTTCCTTTCTAAGATAGATGTCGGTTTTTGTTGAATAACGCTGCTCTATCAATAGAAAGTCAGGATGCTTTGCCGGGCTGAATTTTCCCAACAGCTCTTCGCGAGTGTAGGGTGCAAGGGAGTCTGCAACTGTCGGTTGCGAAACCATACGCTGATGGCAGAGCGCTAGAAGCAACGCAACAACAAATAGTCGACGATAAGCAGGCAGTTGCATCAATGAATTCCTTTCGAGGCCAAGTAGCGCTCGGCGTCGAGCGCCGACATGCAACCCGTGCCTGCTGCAGTTACAGCCTGACGGTAGGTTTTATCGGCCGCATCCCCTGCTACGAAAACTCCCTCGATGTTCGTTTTGGAAGTACCCGGTATATTCAAGATGTAGCCTGTTTCATCCGTGTTTATCCAGGGTTTGAATACAGCTGTATTTGGATTGTGTCCGATAGCTACAAAGAATCCGGTCGCTTTTAATGTGCGCTGCTCTCCTGTTTCGCGGTTCTTAACCAACACGGCTTCCAAGCCCTGGTCTCCGAGCAAGTCCTCGGTTTCGGTGTTCCAAAGCACTTCAATATTGGGAGTGCTCGTTACACGGTGTTGCATTGCTTTTGATGCGCGCATTTTATCGCTGCGAACAAGCATATAAACTTGCTTGCAAAGTTTAGCGAGATAGGTTGCTTCTTCAGCTGCTGTATCGCCCGCACCAACGATCACTACATCTTGGTTGCGGTAAAAGAATCCGTCGCATACTGCGCAAGCACTCACACCACCGCCCAGTTCACGCAGGCGTGTTTCGTTGGGCAGTCCGAGCCACTTGGCACTTGCACCTGTTGAGATAATGATGGAGTCTGCACTTATGGTGTGTTTTCCGTTGTCGATTTCTACCCAATGCTTTGGGCCTGTGAAGTCCACTTTAGTAACCCAGCCGCTGCGCACATCTGTTTCGAAGCGAATTGCCTGGTTTTTCAAATCAGCCATCATCTCCGGGCCTTTCACACCGTGCGGATATCCGGGGAAGTTGTCCACTTCAGTGGTATCCATCAGTTGCCCGCCGGGTTGTGAGCCCTCATACATTACAGGTTTCATATCTGCGCGAGCTGCATAAATAGCGGCTGTATAACCGGCAGGACCACTGCCTATAATCAAACATTTTACATGTTCTTTTGCTTCCATCGTGATTTTAATTTGGATTGCAAATATATCGGTCGTGTTCGCTACAAAATGTAGTCTGAGTAACTCAGCTGTTAATTACGATTAACTTCAGTTCAGAATCAGAATAGTGAGATTGGCTGTAGTTTTACCCCATCCATGAAGCACTTGTTCTCACCGGCAACTCGCGAAAACATTCGAATAGCTTGGCTGGCTATTGGCAGCCAACGACTGCGTGCAATTATTACGGTTAGTATTATAGCGTTGGGTATCATGGCGCTTGTAGCCATGATTACGGCAACGCAAGCGCTCGAGAACAAGGTAAACCAGGAGTTTGGTCGCATGGGAAGTAATACGTTCACCATGCGTTCGGGATCGATGGGTGGTCGCCGTGGGCAGGTGGAGCGAGAAAATCCACCCATTACGTATCAGGAGGCCATGCGTTTTACCCGTGAATTCGATTATCAGGCAGTAGTTTCTATGACTTCCGTGGCTTCGTTCAATGCAACACTGCGTCATGGAAATGTGAAGTCGAATCCCAATATCCGTGTTTTAGGATGTGAGCCTACCTATCTGGAATTGTCGGGATATGATCTCGAGATGGGCCGCAATTTTAGCGAGGGTGAAATGGAAGATGGAACGAACGTCGTAATAATTGGCGCCGATGTAAAAAAGCAGTTGTTCGAGAACACCGGGGGTGTGGGAAAAGAGCTTTTCATTGGGAGCTATCGCTACGAGGTTATTGGCGTTCTCAAAAGCAAGGGAAACACCTTCGGCATGTCGGGCGACAACCAGTGTTTAGTGCCTGTTTCCAATGTGCGCAAGAGCATGGCCACTCAGGACACTGAATACAGTCTGAACATTCGAGTATCGGATGTAAGAACAATTGATGGAGCGATGGACGAGGCGAGAGGCTTGATGCGCACCATACGTGGCAACATGCCCGGCGATGAAGATAATTTTGATATGTACAAGAGCGATCAGATTGCGCGCGACTTGAATGATCTAACATCAAACATCACAGTAGGGGCTTCTATAATTGGGGTAATAACCCTGTTGGGAGCGGCCATCGGACTCATGAACATCATGCTTGTTTCCGTCACGGAGCGCACGCGCGAAATTGGCACGCGCAAAGCCATCGGCGCAAGCTCCTCAACTATTCGCGCTCAGTTCTTAATTGAATCGATCATGATAGGACAGTTAGGAGGCGTGGTGGGCATTTTCTTGGGGATTCTTGCAGGGAATGTTGTGTCACTTGTCATCGGGACAAGTTTTACGGTTCCATGGGCATGGATATTTATCGGTGTTACCATCTGTTTCATGGTAAGCGTGGTAAGCGGTTATTATCCGGCACGAAAGGCGGCAAAGCTCGATCCTATCGAGGCTCTGCGTTATGAGTAGATCCTTATTGAATTCCTTGAATTTTTTTGATGCGTGAAATCTCCCGCTCAATGGCCCACGACATTTTGTTGTCGACTTGATCGTTTTTCAGGGCAACCAATAATTTACCGGTATCCAACATTTCGCGGGAATTAACCTCTTCCGGCAATGCCTCCGAGTATTCCTTGAAAAGCATAAGGAAGCGATGCATGTAGTTTTCCTGCAGGTCAATTAACGCGCCCAAGGCTTTTGACAAATGATTGAATGAAGCGGAGTTCATTACGGCCAGCTTTAAGTTGCTCAATGCACTTTCGTAAGATTCGAGCATCCCGATTCGATCATCGTCCGAGAGCTGAAAGGATGGGGCTGAGTATTCTTTTGACGCTTCGTTGATTTCGAGAACTTGCTCCGCACGAATAAAGTCAGCGATCGGCTTGAGCTTGCTTCGAATGAGCGACGGAACCATGTATTTCTGCAACAGTTCCTGCTTCCATTCAAATAATTTTTGTTCGTGTTGATTTTCGAACTCCTCAAAGTTGTGCGACGATTCTATCCCCATCAAGGCCATAGCTTTTTGTTTAGTAATTTCAAAATCCATTACGAACCTCGTTTTTGTGTGTTACGCGTTTTGGCCTGATTTTTATCAATCGCGGGCGCGCTCAAAAGTACAGTTTGTTTTTGCATAGCTCGGCAGCCGGCCGAATGGTGAAACAACTCTTATATGTGTTGCGCGTATTTTTGTTACAGTAAAATCATTCTGAAAATGAGTAAGTACTTATCGATGATAGCCCTTTTTTTTGTTGCCAATGCATGCCTAGGCAACGAATCAGATTCGTTGCAGCGAGCTGCTGTGAAGGGTCTCGTAAAGGTGTCCGGTACCATGAGTGCCCAGAAGTCGGGTAAGGTGTTTATCTGGGAATCATTCGGGCGTAATGTGGTTAAACTCGACAGCGCTCAGCTTCTAAATGGGGCGTTCTCTTTTCCGGAGCGCGAAATTGAATTGGGAGTCTACATGCTAGGCTTGAACGAGAACAACATGTGTCCCATAATTCTCAATCCTGCCGAGAAGGTGGTTGATCTTCAGTTCTCCTCTGTCAAGTTGGAAAGTTCGATGACTTCCTCAGGGTCACGCGAGAACCAGGGATGGAGCGTTTATATGCAGCAGGAACCTGCGTTGTTGAAGGCCATTAAAGATGCAAAGGTGGGTGCTGCAAAGAACCCCGAGAAGAAGGCGGAATTTGAAAGGCAACTGGTGGTGAAGGAAAAGGAACTTCTGAACCTGCAAAACAAAATGATGTCCGAATATTCGGGCACTCAATTGGCCAAACTCATGGGCTGGAAGCAAGAGCCCAATCGCAGCGACATTCGCAAGTATTGGGATAATGTTGATTTTGGCGATGTGAGTATTACACGCAGTAAGGTGCTTTCCGATCGAATTGAAAGTTTCATGCGGCTTTTCAGCAAAGGCACCGATAGCGGATTCTACAGTTGTATTGAAGTGGTTGTGGAGCGCGCCAAAGCACACGATGCCGTGTTGGAGTTCGCCTTGAATCAAATGCTGGTTGGATTTTATGAAAGCAACATGGAAACCGTTTGCATGTACATCATCGACAACTACATCAACGGCGACGCATGCGGGGATGCTGATTTAAGCAGCGTAGTAAAGAATACAGCGGAGAGCATTCAACGACTTTCGGTTGGTCATACGCCGCCGAATATTCAGCTGAACGATGCGAATGGTCAGCCGGTTGATCTCTACCTGCTAGCCGCGAAGAAGAAATACACGCTAGTGCTTTTCTGGAGCAGTTACTGTGAGCATTGCAAGGGGGAAGCACCCGAAGTAAAGGCATGCTATGATGCATGGAGCAAGAAGGGCTTCGAAATACTGGGTGTTTCTATTGACCGAAGTCCTGATGCATGGAAGGCTGCCTTGATTGAGCGCGGATTCACGTTTCCGAATGTTTGCGGAATGAAGGATTTCCAGTCGCCTGTTGCTAAAGATTATCGTGTTACCAGAACCCCCGCATTCTATCTGCTCAATGCGAAGGGTGAAATAGTTTTAAAACCGAAGAGTATCCGTGAAGTCCAAGGTTACCTCGCTAAGAATTTGAAATAATCGATAACATGAAATTGAAAAAGGCCGCATTTGCGGCCTTTTTCAGTTATATATATTCGAGGTTGTTATGCCCAGCTGGCAATTTTCTCAGCTTTGTAGGCTCCTGCCTCTAGCTTTTCACGCACCTTCTTGAAGCTTTCGATGGTGTAGTTCACATCCTCAATTGTATGCGCTACCGTTGGGATAAGGCGCAACATGATTACATCTTTCGGCACTACAGGGTACACTACAATTGAGCAGAAGATGTTGTAGGTTTCGCGAAGTTCGAGCGTGACATTAGTTGCTTCGCCCAGGGAGCCTTTGAGGAACACCGGAGTTACTACAGAGTTGGTATGGCCAATGTCGAAGCCCGATTCCTTCAATCCGCTTTGCAGAGCTCCTGCAATATGCCAAAGTTGTTCTTGCAGTTCGGGCATGGAGCGAAGCATTTCCAAACGCTTGATGGCACCAATAACAATCGGCATAGGCAATGCCTTGGCGAATGTTTGCGAACGCATGTTGTAGCGCAGGAATTCGATTACGTGTTCTTCGCTGGCCACAAAAGCACCAACGGTTGCCATTGCTTTTGCAAATGTTCCGAAATACACATCGACGTCTTTTTGTACACCTTGCGCATCAGCTGCGCCTCGGCCGTTTTCGCCTATCGATCCGAAGCCGTGAGCATCGTCAACAAACAA
>JBILIX010000072.1:0-8025 GCA_044368835.1 Flavobacteriales bacterium
CGATGGTGTAGGCGATGAGAGGTTTTCCGTTGAAAGGGTAAATGTTCTTTTTCGGAAGTCGCTTTGAGCCACCGCGCGCAGGTATTATGACAATCGTTCTCATAGGTGATTGAGCATGTCGTTGGTTATGATCTCGGCACCGTTCGATTCAATTTCATGTTCGTTCATCATGCTCTTGATCATGTTGTATTCATGCTTCAAAAAGGATGGTAAATAGCTGCCTAAATCGCTTTCGAATGTTTGCATCGAAATGAATGAACCCAGGTGTTGTTTCTTCAGCAATAGAATATTTTCATTCATTTCCGGATTCATCGCTTCACCGATGAGCAGCATCGGGGTGCGCAATCCAATACATTCCGAAATTGTGTTGAACCCGGCACGACCAATTACGAGGTCCATGTTGGCTACATAGTCAACCATCAATGCTTGCTGAGGGATGTGCCGTACGTTGGCTTGGTCGGTTTCAAATTTCGATGAAACGAAAAAAAGAAAGTCATCGAGCATTGCTACAGATTGGAGCGCTTTGCGAATAGATTCACTCAAAACACCCGCTCCGCTATCCATGATGAGCACCTTGAATTTACCATCTTCATCTACTTCCTTATGGTCAATTTTGCTGTGTAGTATCAAGGGAACTTCAAGCGCCTTGCCTTTGTAGTGATGGATGATTTCTTCTGGAGTGAAGGGAGGGAAATACAAGCGCGTGGCTTGGTCGGCCATCGACATGAAGTGCCTGATAACATTCGTGTTTACCGGTGGTGGATACAGTTTCGAGAAGAACCAATCCCAGGTAAAGTGCGCTACGCCGAAGGTCTTTACTCCCATTTTTTTACCGATCGGAAAAGCTTCGTAAACAAAGTCGCTGAGAATAGCATCGTAATGGAATTCGCTGCATTCCGATTCCACAAATCGATTGGATTGCGTGATGTAGTCTTCGTATCGGTTGGCAATCTTGATTAAATCGGGCGAACCGTTCGGCTGCTTGTCCCACTGAATGTTGTTGAAGCGCTTAATGAGTTTTGCTCCCGGTATATAATTGCCTGCAGCTTCAATATGAGCCTCCGTTTGCAGTGTAAGTTCAAGATTGCTGACAGATTCTCGCAGCACTTCCACTATTGCACGCTGACGCACAATGTGACCAAAGCCTTCGTCGGAAAGATATACCTTGAAATGCATGCTAAATCTGTGTCCGGCAAATGTACAGTCTTATGCTTTGGGATCTCTTATGTCATTCCCGGCAATTGCCCATTCGCTAAGTCCGCCTTTCAGATGTGCTATGCGCATGTCGGGCCTCTTGGAGGCTAAAACCCGCGAAACTGCATCGGATTGAATGCCATGGTTGCAATAGAGCAATACTGACTTCACATGCGAGAGCTCGAGCAGCCATTGATTCATTTCACCTGCCGGTCGGCAGATGCCTCCTATGTTGTAATCGTTGTGCTCGTAATGTTCTCTGATATCGACTATAGTGATCTCAGCATCTTGCGCTAGCAATTCTTTCGCTTCACTAACCGTGAGTGCGCGAATGGATGTATCGATGTTCACGGAGCGGTTGGATGGCGCTATTTCAACGCTATATGTTTGACAATTGGCTCCGTCATATCGTATTAAGCGACCATCGCATACGGTTTTTCCTGTTGCCAAAAACTCGATAATTCCTGCGGCCATCATGCAGCCCACGATTCCTGCAACCGGTCCGAGTATGCCTTCTACAGAGCAATTCCCAATTCTGTCGGAAACGGGTGGTATAGGGTAGGCATCGGTGTATTGTGTGCCGGCTCTTCCGTTGAAAAGGGAAAGTTGCCCCTCCATGCGGCTCAGTGCACCAAACATCATGGGAATGCGATGCGCCTTTGTAAATGCACCGATTTCATAACGCGAAACAAAATTGTCGGTGCAGTCTGCAATCAAATCGACACCTGCGGTAATTTCTGCCAATTGCCCGAAGTCTACTTTTTCCAATGTGCTCTTCACCTGGAGCTCAGGGTATAGAGCCTTCAATTTCGCGGAGGCTGCTTCCGCCTTGTAAGAGCCACAATCGTGAATGCCAAAAAGCACTTGTCGGTGAATATTCTGAATTTCAACTCGATCGAAATCTGCCAATGTTAATTTTCCTATGCCTGCCGCAGCAAGGTATTGCACAACAGGGTGTCCGAGTCCGCCAATGCCGACCACGAGCACATGCGCCTTTTTAAGCTTCAGTTGCTGCGGCTCCCCGAAACCGGGCAGTCGCAGTTGACGGTCGAATTGGGCTTTTTCGGTTGTGCTCAGCATTGTGCCTTTTGCGGATGTATGCACCGGCAAAGTAATTCGATTCTTCCGGGCTTTTGGTTGAAAACCGGCTTCCATCAGGAGCGCGAGGAGTGATTTCAGCACTTATATACCTGAAAAAGAGTGAGTTGATTCGCGATGTGCATTGGTCACAAAAAAAACTTGGCAATCCCTCAAAAAAACATACTTTTGCCCCGTTTTAAATCATTTAATACCTATAAAACATGTCAGACGTAGCAAAGAAAGTGACCGCCATCATCGTTGACAAACTTGGCGTTGAAGAAGCAGAAGTAACTCGTGAGGCTAGCTTCACCAACGATTTGGGTGCGGACTCTTTGGATACCGTGGAGCTTATCATGGAATTCGAAAAGGAATTCAATATTGCCATCCCGGATGATCAAGCCGAGAAAATTGCCACCGTTGGTCAGGCAATCGACTATATCGAAGGACACGCGAAGTAATTCACGTTTAAAATACAACTAGTTATGCAGCTCAAGAGGGTAGTTATTACAGGTCTTGGAGCGCTGACGCCGCTTGGAAATAATCTCAACGATTATTGGAGCGGGCTTGTCAATGGGGTAAGCGGGGCAAACCTGATTACCCGATTTGACGCGTCTAAATTCAAGACCCAATTCGCTTGCGAACTGAAAAACTTCAACGTCGAAGATCACATCGACCGCAAGGAAGCAAGGCGAATGGATCCATATACGCACTACGCTTTGGTAGTCGCTAAGGAGGCCATTCACGACGCGGGAATGGATCTTGAGAAAATCAACAAAGACCGGGTTGGTGTAATTTGGGGTTCCGGTATCGGCGGCCTGCTAACGTTCCAGGAGGAATGTATGGCCTATGGTCGAGGCGATGGCACCCCACGATTCAACCCTTTCTTCATACCCAAGATGATTGCTGATATTGCCTCAGGGCATATTTCAATCAACTATGGATTTAGAGGTCCCAACTACACCACAACATCGGCTTGCGCTTCATCCAACAATGCGATGATTGATGCATTCAACTATATACGGTTGGGTAAATCAGACATCATTTTGACCGGAGGCTCAGAAGCCGCAATAACAGAGGCCGGGGTAGGTGGATTCAACGCATGCAAGGCGCTTTCGGAAAACAACGAGAATTACAAGACCGCATCAAGACCTTTCGACGTAACACGCGACGGGTTTGTGCTTGGAGAAGGTGCAGGCTGTTTGATTTTGGAAGAATACGAGCATGCGAAGGCACGCGGTGCGAAAATCTATTGCGAAGTTATGGGCGGTGGCCTAAGTGCAGACGCATACCATATTACCGCACCGCACCCGGAAGGGTTGGGAGCAAAGTTGGTAATGCGTCACGCATTGGAGGACGCAGGCATGACTCCCGAGGATATCGACTACATCAACGTGCACGGTACTTCTACTCCGTTGGGTGATGTGCAGGAAGCGCGTGCCATCCAAAGTGTGTTTGGCGAGCATGCATACAAGGTGAATATTTCGAGCACGAAATCCATGACCGGTCACCTATTGGGTGCGGCGGGCGCCATTGAGGCAATTGCTTCAATCTTGGCGATTAAGCATGGCATAGTTCCACCAACAATAAACTTCGAGAACCCCGATCCGGAGCTCGATTCGAAGTTGAATTTCACGTTCAACAAGGCGCAGCATCGCACCGTGAATGTTGCAATGAGCAATACCTTTGGTTTCGGCGGTCACAATACTTCGGCTATCTTCAAAAAGTTGGAATGAGTTGGCTGAGTTCGCTTTTCAAGCGTAAAAAAGTTAACCAGGAAATACAGGCCTTCGTGAAGAGGGCCTTTGGTTTTTCTCCATCAGACACCGCCGTGTATGAGCAGGCTCTGCGCCACAGTTCGGCTGCAACGAAAATTCGACCCGGTTTAAAAAACAGCAACGAACGCCTTGAGTTTCTGGGCGACGCCATCATCGACTCTGTGGTAGCACACTACTTGTACACCAAGTATCCGATGCTGCCTGAGGGTGAGCTTACGAAGATGAAAAGCAAAGTGGTGCGTCGCGAAAACCTGAATATGATTGGTTACACGCTCCGAATTCATGAGTTGCTTCACCTCAATCTGGGCAGGCAAGACATGCACGACTCCATAGTAGGCAATGCCCTGGAGGCTGTAGTAGGAGCGCTCTACCTAGACCGGGGCTTCAACACCACACGTGATATAGTGCTTCGGCTGCTCAAGCAACACGGACTCGATACTCGCGTGCACGACGATATCGATTACAAAAGCAAGCTGCACGAATGGTGTCAGAAAAATAAACGAACGCTTCAATTCAAGGTAGTCGCTCATCGCAATGAAGGTGGTGCCAGTTATTACAAAATTGCATTGCTTATCGATGACGAGGAGTATGGCATTGGGGATGGAGGCGCGAAAAAGTCTGCAGAACAGAAGGCAGCCAAAAAGGCTTGTGAGAAGATCTTCGATTCGAAGTAATTGAATTCATCGTGCACTTTCAATACCACTAACTTGCAAAAAAAATCAATAGGCTATGTATACCCGATTTCAAGAACATCTGGCAGCTGAACTCAAGGCAATTGAGGAGGCTGGCCTTTACAAACGTGAGCGAATTATTATTACGCCGCAGGGCGCAGTAATAAGAACTTCGGATGGCAATGAGGTGCTGAATTTTTGCTCCAACAATTACCTTGGTTTGTCGTCGCATCCGCTTGTGCTCGAGGCTGCGAAGCGTGCAATTGATACGCACGGTTTCGGCATGAGCAGTGTTCGATTCATTTGCGGTACACAGGATATTCATAAAGAACTCGAACAAAAAATTGCCGATTTTCTGCATGCGGAAGATACTATTCTCTATGCGGCAGCATTCGATGCGAATGGCGGAGTGTTCGAACCCCTCCTGAATGACCAGGATGCAATTATCAGCGATTCACTCAATCATGCCTCTATTATTGACGGCGTGCGCCTGTGCAAAGCAATGCGCTATCGTTACAACAACAACGATATGGCCGATTTAGAAAAGCAATTGCAAGACGCAACAGCGGCAGGCGCTCGTTTCAAGTTAATTGTGACCGATGGCGTTTTCTCAATGGATGGCTATGTTGCGCAACTCGATAAGATTTGCGACTTAGCGGATAAGTACGATGCGATGGTGATGGTCGATGAATGCCATGCTACGGGATTCATCGGTAAAACCGGCCGCGGAACCATTGAGTTGAAAAACGTATTGGGTCGCGTCGATATCATTACAGGAACCCTTGGAAAGGCCCTAGGTGGTGCCATGGGTGGCTTTACAACAGGCAGAAAAGAAATCATTGAATTGCTGCGCCAGCGATCACGCCCGTATTTGTTTTCCAATTCGCTTGCGCCGAGCATCGTAGGAGCCAGCATTGCCGTATTCGATTTGCTCAGCAGCACAACGGAGCTGCGCGATAAACTTGAAACGAATATTCATCGCTTCAAGGACGGTATCAAGGCAGCCGGATTCGATATCAAAGACGGCGATTCGGCCATTGTTCCGGTAATGCTTTATGATGCGAAGCTCTCACAAATATTCGCCGATAAATTATTGCAGGAAGGCATTTATGTAATCGGTTTCTTCTTCCCGGTCGTGCCAAAAGACCAGGCGCGCATTCGCGTTCAGTTGTCGGCTGCACACGAACTTGAACACATCGATAAGGCTATAGCGGCATTCACCAAAGTGGGCAAGGAGTTGGGTGTAATTTAGTCGAAGTTGATGGGGCAATTGCGCGCACCTGCTGAGGAGAAATCCATTATTCGAATTGTTGGACAGGGCTTGGCCGGCAGCGTATTGGCGCTGCGTCTAAACGATTTGGGTTATCGCGTGCATGTTTACGACAATGGTTATCGCACGTCGTCAAGCAGAATTGCAGCAGGCATGTGGAATCCGCTTTCTTTCGTCAATCTCAAACGCACTTGGTTAGTCAACGAGTTATTGCCCGAAATGGACAAAACGTATACGCGCCTCGAGCGAAAATTGGATTGCTCGTTTTATCATCCAATGGAGCTGCTGCGCATCTTTCCGGATGCCGGCGCAGCCAACTTATGGGAGGAGAAAGCAATTCATCCTGAGGTTGCTGACTTCATCGATGTATGTATGCCGGATGATGTCGATCAGCACTTTAATGAACCACATGGAAGTGGGGTGGTGAAGGGGGCAGGCTGGCTCGATTTGCCGAAACTTCTCGACGCGACTCGTTCCTTTTTTCAAAGCCTGGATGCTTTTGAAGAGCATGAAGTAACCTCTGCCGAAATAATCAACTGGCTAGAGAGCGGCGACTATGTAATCCAATGCACCGGATGGAAGCCCATGCCGGATAGTCTTTGGAAAGATTTACCCATTCACACCAATAAGGGTCAGCTACTAACGCTGAGAATAGAGGGTCTTACCGAAGCGTATATGTCTAATTTCGGAAAGTTCTTGATTCCACTGGGCAATGGTCTTTTCCGATCGGGCTCCACCTACGAACACGGGGCTCTCGATGCCTTGCCTTCTTCGACAGCCGATGAAATTTTGGAAGATGTTCAAAAGAGCGTTAAGCATCCATTTTCAGTGATTGACCACAAGGCCGGATTCCGCCCTTCAACCATCGACCGTCAACCTGCATTGGGTATGCACGAAACGCATGTCAGACTAGGTGTTCTGAACGGATTTGGTTCGCGCGGGGTAATCCTCGTTCCGTTTTTTACGACTCATTTGATAGATCATCTTTTGAACGGAACGTCCATCATGAAAGAAGTCAATTGGAGGCGCTTTGAACATCGACGCCGCAAAGCACAATAGATCTGCTATTTGCCCTTCGCTCCGTCCTGAGGCGCACCCTTCAAATTAGCAACGTCGCGGTCGAAAAAGTAAAGAGCCCCTTTGTCGTTTCCAATCAAGTTGAGTTGATCGATGATATGATGTGAAAGGGTTTCTTCCTCTATTTGCTCGCTCACATACCACTGCATGAAATTGTGTGTGGTGTAATCTTTTTCTTTCAGGCAAACATCCACAACATTGTTAATTGCGGCAGAGACATTGTGCTCGTGAGAAAGCAATAAATTGAAAATGTTTTGCAGATTCTTGAACTCCTTTTCGGGTTGATTAATGCTTGGGATAATTGCTTTACCACCGCGGTCGTTCACAAACTTGATAAGCTTCAACATGTGCATACGCTCTTCGTCACTGTGCGCGTAGAGAAACGTGCTCGCACCGGGATAGCCATGGATTTCAGCCCATGAGGCCATTGCCAGGTATGCGTGTGAACTATCGGCTTCAACCTTGATTTGATCGTTGAGTGCTTTTTCTACTTTTTTGTTGAGCATGAGACGGTTTTTTGAAGAACAAATGTAACCACGTTTGGTTTGTGCTTTAGCCCCTATTTTTTCTACACTAGTCATCAACATTCAGTAGTTCATTATCGGCGTTCGTCTGTCTATTCAAGCTGCCGGCACATCGGTAGCTTTGGAGGTCGATGGTTTTGTTTATCCGAAAATATCTGTATAGCTTGTGTTGCTTGGTAGCGCTGCTGTTGAGGGCATTCAGCATTTTTGGCCAAACCATTCCCGCCGACAATACAGTTGCGATCATTCGAGCGAATTATTTATACCAGTTTGCCAATAACAGCGATTGGCCTTCAGAAAACAAGAAGGGGCCTTTTGTTGTCGGAGTTGTAGGCAACAGTGATGTCTTTGATATCATGGTCACGAAGTATGCTTCTAAACCAATAGGAAGCCAGTTGCTCACGGTGATAGGAGCGAATGAAGTGGCTACAGCA
>JBILIX010000073.1:0-7968 GCA_044368835.1 Flavobacteriales bacterium
GCTCCATCCACTTCGATGAGTTCAGCATTGCAGGGAGAATCATTGGTGGGTTGCGCGACGGCTAAAGCAGTTGCGAATAGAAAGAACAGGGTAGAGGTTAATTTCATGGTCAATGGCTTTTGTGCGAAAATAGTGAAAGGGTGAAATAGTGAAATGGTGAAATAGTGAAATGGCGAATGGCGAATGGCGAATGGAGAAAATGAAACCCCATGCCTTCAACCAAAAACTTTCAACTTTCAACTTTCAACCTTCAACTTTCAACCTTTAACCCAAGGGACTGTGCTTGTTGGAGCATGAACGCATACGCCTCATCATAGTCGTTGCGTATGACACCATCGAGTATGGCGTCTTTGATGGCGTTTTTGATAATGCCGATTTCGCGGCCGGGTGCCAGGTTGAAAATGCGCATGATGTCTTCGCCGCTAATGGGGGGTTGGAAGTTGCGGATGCGGTCTTTCTCTTCGAGCTCGATAAGTTTTTGAACCACGACTTCGTAGTTGGCCAGGTAGCGATGCACTTTCGCTTCGTTCTTCGAAGTGATGTCGGCGCGACAGAGTTTCATCAAATCATCGATGTCGTCGCCTGCCTCGAACAGCAACCGTCGAATGGCGCTGTCCGAAATTTCTTCTTTCGTAAGTGCTATCGGACGAAGATGAAGCAGCACCATCTTCTGAACAAACTTCATCGACTGGTCGAGTGGTAGTTTTAATCGACCGAATATCTTCGGAACCCATCGCGCTCCCAAGTCTTCATGGCCGTGAAAGGTCCAGCCGATGCCTTCTTCAAATCGTTTGGTAGGAGGCTTGGCGATGTCGTGCAAAATGGCCGACCATCGAAGCCAGAGGTTGTCCGACGTTTCACATACATTGTCCAATACCTGAAGTGTATGGTAGAAGTTGTCCTTATGCGCTATGCCGTTTCGTCTTTCAATGCCATGCAGTTTCACCATCTCGGGAAAGAAACGGTGGAGCAGGCCGGTATCAAATAGGATCTTGAAGCCAAGTGATGGCTTTGCACACAGAATAATCTTGTTGAGTTCTGTCGTGATACGCTCCATCGAAACGATGTTGAGTCGCTCAGCATTGCGTGTGATGGCATCGAACGATTCTTGCTCAATGCGGAAATGCAATTGGTTTGCGAAGCGCACGGCACGCATCATGCGCAGAGGGTCGTCGCTGTAGGTAATGTCGGGATCGAGCGGAGTGCGCAGTATTTTATTATCAAGATCTTGAAGTCCTCCGAAGGGGTCAATTACTTCCCCGAAATTTTCCTTTTGCAAGGAAATGGCCAGCGCATTGATGGTGAAGTCGCGTCGGTTTTGATCGTCTTGCAAGGTGCCTTGCTCAACTTGCGGGTTGCGTGATGCGCGCGTGTAAGATTCTTTGCGCGCATTTACAAATTCAAGGTCCCATTCGCCAAATCGAAAGTGCGCTGTGCCGTAGGTTTTGAAGATGTCAATCTTTTTAATGCCGAGCGCTTTCGCTGCATTGCGTGCCAATTCTACACCGTGCATGTTGGCCACAAAATCGATGTCTGTGTTGGAGCGCCCAAGCAATACGTCGCGCACAAAGCCACCGATAACGTACACCTCCACGCCCAGCTTTTGTGCTTCAGACTGTATGGCGTGAAATACACGGTGCTCTATGGCGTGTGATAGGTTCATGATGGCCCCGCAAATATCGCAAATGCTGCCTGCAATCTTGCGTTGAAAAAGAAACGCCGGACGAATTGTCCGGCGTTCCATATATGCGGTATCTCGCTTCTTATTGCTTCAACAACGATTGAGTCCATCGACCTCTACGATTGGTTACGTGCAGCACGTAAGACCCGGCAGGCAGTTGCGCAACGTCCAACGAAACCTGCGTTGCACCCAATTGCCACTGTTCCATCAATCTGCCTTGCATGTCGTAAAGCGTAATTTCATTGACGTTCTCCTGTGAGGTTAGGTCAAGCATAAGTTGCTCGTTCATCGGGTTGGGCCATGCATTGAACTGGATTTGTGCCGATTCGTCAACCGATACAGTACCTCCCGTGAAGTGCAAATCGTCGATGTCGAGGGAATTGCCAACTTCGGGGAAATTTCCACCCCCTGCAATCATGACAATCACACATGTATCGGGCGTGCCAGTCATCATCGGCACAATTGAAATGTCGAAATCGGCCCAGCTGCTCTGAGTTTCAAAGGTTTGAAAAGAGCCAATCGCGACGGTGTCGGCGATGCCTTCAGCATCATTCCAACGCGTGAAAAAGCAGGCTACGCCGGCAAGGTCATCGCCATTGATTGTGCTGCGATATTGTCCTGAAAGGAAATTGGGTAAATTATTTACTGGGAATCCTGTGGCTCCGCTGCCTGTTAGCAAGTTGAGCGAACCTGTAATTGCCAAGGCCGGTGTTGCCATTCCTTCCATATCTTCTGTACAGATGAGACTGCAATACGAATTACCGACTGCGCCCGGTGTTCCCTGAGTAACACCAAAGTCAGCACCTGTGAAAAACGAAAGAATATTCAAGGTTGCCCAGTTGTCAGGCTCAGGGTATCCCTGAGTTTCGTTCCAGTTTTCAAAGCTTCCATTGGGTACCGTTTGGGCCGATATGCTACCGGCGCAGAGTATGCATGCAAAAACGAAGTAGATTTTTTTCATGGTGTGAAATTGTAGTTTGTATATTCAAAAGTAAGTAGAAAAAGCAATCGCTTCGCTGGGCAAAAGTCTGTTTAACAACAGGAATTTGTCAGTTGGGGTGCTCAATGCACGATAGAAAGGCGATACGCTCCAGTTTGCGATATAACTGCATAGATGCCTGTGCTAAGTTGGTCGCATTCGTTTTCTCCGTAGTGAATACCAGACACTATCAACTTGCCATTCATGTCGAAGATGCATGCAGTTGTTTTTTCCGGCCAGAAAAAATGAGTGTTGGCCGGATTGGGGTATACGAGAGCGGCCGATTCGGACTGCACAGCGACGTGATTCACCACATTCGTATATCCCGGAGTGCCTGAAGTGATAGCCGTTTCAGACCCGCCGTCCGGAAGCAATGCCCATGTCTGATCGCTCACGGGTGAAAATCCGGAAGCACGGTCGATGATGCGCGGTTTTCCTTCTTCGATCCGATAGAGCATCAACTCTTCTGTTGCACCGAGTTTGAAGTTGGCGTGTTGGCGACCTTGCTCTTGGTCATCGTCCAACCACAGCAGCAAAAAGCCATGAGCAGGTAGCAACGTGTCGGGCAGTTGCCAACGATTCCAGTTGCTGGGATCATCGGTGAGAAAACAAGTTGCCAATGAGATGGGGCTGTTTGTAGTGTTATAGAGTTCAACCCAGTCGTCGTATTCACCCGCGTTATCGGCCAAGAGTGATTGGTTCGACGCGCATGCTTCGTTGATGCGCACACCCGCAGAAGAACGGGTCATCCAATGGAAATCGGGCGTGCATGGAAACGCGTTGCTGCCATTGAGGATGGCACGATAGTACAACTTGTCGTTGGCGGTGTTGAAAAGCGGTCCGGAGTAGCTATAGCTGTTCATTCCTGATTCCGACATTGTTCCCGAATTGTAGGTTGTTCCATCCCATGAGTAGTTTGCCTGCAGTGAACTTAAACTCCCTTCCACATGTGCTTTCAAATGAACGGCATTGGTGTCGATGCGCTGCACAATCCAGTGCGGGTCGGTGGTCGAACCATCATACGATTCGAGTTGCTCCAATGCACTGACTCTGCGCGCCTCAACGAAGGGCACGATGCCAACAGGCACGTGGTTGCAGCAACCTTCCCATGCGGCGTTATTGAAGTCTTCCAGGTCGTAGCCAAAATCGAGCGGATAGTATGGGTCCTCTGCAACATGAGGCGCAAGTAAGTTTTGCCAAAAGGTTATTTGTTGAGTAAGTGTGTCGGGTTGGAAGTACGTCGCGCAGAGTTCATCGAGGTGTTTACTGAAGAGGGCTCGATAGTCGCTGTTTTGCATGAGCCGTGTGTAGAGCGGGCGCGCTTCGCCGGCCGCGGACCAGTTATAAACCGGGCGTGTCGACCAGTCGTTGCCTATCCAGTCGATACCCAATGTGTTGTCGAGGTCATAGGGTATGAATTGAAATCGATCGGTCAGTTGATCGTGGTAGAGATAGAAATTGTTCTTGAGAAAAATGTGGTTGTCCCAATTGCCTAGCAGAATATCGATGGCGGCTATCTTCAGATATTCCGACACGTGAAATTGAAGGGGCAGTGCACAAGGCAGGTTAGAGGAGGGGGTGTTGTTCAGCGTAGAAATGAATGACGCGAGATCGGAATAATCGTCGAGATAGTCGTTCGTTTTTAGTTCGTAATGCCGGGTTCCCCACAATGCAAATTTGTAGTCGTCGGGGGAGTTGCTGATGAAGTTCAAATCGGCTGGGTAGGTGCATTTGTATAAGTTGCCATCGCCTTGGCCGTCGAAATACGTAGCCGCCATTTGTTCATCGATGTGTTCAACATTGAGGTATACTCCTCTGTATTCGTTGTTGATGTATAGACGAGTATACGACGTGCGGGCAGCGGCTATTCCGTAAGCGCGAAAAAGGTCGTGCGAAAGTTTGCTCCGCAGGAGCGATGGGTCGTTGACTGTTGCCAGTAAATTCAATTTCTCCAAGTCCTGCCAATCGCCGCCTTCATCGAACGTATTAAAAGAGATTTTGAATGATTTCTTGGCAGCATTCAAACTGGTATTGCCACGCAGGCGCAGACCGATAAGTTGAACAGTGTCAACCAGTGATTGACTTTCGTAAACAAAAGAAGCCGGAAACTCGTGCTCGTTTTCGAGATTGGCAATCATCCATTCAAGACTGTCAGGGTTAATGGTAATGTGGATGGAGGTAACCTCGTTTTGTGGAAATACAGGACCGAATTCAGGAGCGGATTGCCCCTGCGAATGAGTGCACGTTAAGAAAAACAGGAACGCAACAGATAGCGCGCGAAAAACCATGCGCCTCATGATTGCTCGCGTTTGTATTTGTACAGTTGGGCTGGTTTGTGTAATACCCCTTTTTGTTTTTCTTCCAGCGGGGTGAGCTGATCGCCTTTTAAAATATTCTTACGGAAGTTACGCTTGTCAAGTTTTTTGTCGAGTATGATTTCATGCAGATGTTGCAACTCCGATAGAGTGAATTTTTCGGGTAGCAGCTCGAAGCCTATGTTGTCCGCTACTAATTCATGACGTAAAATTTCGATAGCGCTCTCTACTATTTCATTGTGGTCGAATGCCAGGTTGGGTATACTGTATACATCCACCCATTTTGTTTTTCCGGCAAAGCTGGAGGCCTTGGGTTCAAACTCGTCCATCTTTACAAGGGAGTAATATCCGACAGTAATAACTCGTCTTTCCGGATGAGCTCTGAACAGACGTAGCCACTCTTGGTCTTTTAGATCTTGAACACGTTTGGGGTCGCCAAACGTTTGAAACTGTTTGAGATAAATCCCCTTTAGGCTGGTTAGCTCCTTCAGCACGCGCTTCGCACATTGGTGCAGACTTTCTTGCTCTTTCACTAAGTCGCCGGGCAGTGCAATTTGTTTGCGAGGCAATTTTTTGTCACTGCCGGCATGCTTCTGTTCGATGAGCAGCACTTTGAGTTTCTTCTCATCGAAGCCGAATAAAACACAGTCTACGGAAACATCCATCATGGAAAAAGGGGGGAGTGATTTTGCTCGGCTAAGATAAGCGAGCGTTGTTGTTTATAAAATGAATGCTCTAATTGAGTTACAGTGATGGATTCCTATTGAAATTGCTCAAATGAATCGATTTGTTTTTCGCTGTTTGTTTTTGATGATATGCTTGGTGTCGATAGCACCCGCTCAGGCTGCCAAGGTCGATACCGTTTCGGTTTACAGCAATGCAATGCATAAAAATACGCGTTGTGTGGTCATTTCTCCGAGTGCCGATGCGTCGGTCGAATTGCCTGTGCTCTATTTGCTGCATGGGTTTGGGGGCGACCACCGGTCGTGGCTCCAAGTAAAACCGGAGTTGCCCCAACTGGCCGAGGATATGCAGATGATAATAGTATGCCCCAATGGCGTTAAAAGTTGGTATATCGATAGTCCGGTTGATACCACCTTTCGATACGAAACCTATATGACGCAGGAGCTCATTCCTTACATCGATAGTCATTACAGCACCATTAGCAATCGGTCGGGAAGGGCTATTGCAGGCTTGAGCATGGGCGGTCACGGTAGTCTGTATTTGGCTTTCCATCATCCCGATTTGTACGGAACGGTTTGCTCAACAAGTGGAAGTGTCGACTTACTGAAGAAGACGTTTAGTTACAAATACCGAGAACTCATCCTCGGCAGCGAGCAAGAGTATCAAGCCAATTGGTCACGAAATTCCATTTTGACGCTGGCGGGTGCAGTTCAACCCGGCGAACTGAATATTATGGTTGATTGCGGAACAGAAGACGAGTGGCTTGAACCTAATCGCAGGCTGCATCAAATCCTATCCGATCGCAAAGTGCCGCACGATTTTGTGGAACGGCCCGGTGGTCACGATGCAGCGTACTGGAGCAACAGTATCGACTTTATCCTGCTCTACGCAGGAAAACACATTGCACGAAAATAAATTTAACAAAAAAGTGCTTTTTCCCCTTCATTTATCTACATTGCGTACTTTTTACAATAAGTCGGAAGCAGTTTAAATAGACAAACCAAATCCAACCACGATGACACAACCTTCAACCACACAAACAGCCAAAGGAGCCTTGGGCACTTTGGTAACTGTATTTTTCTTTTGGGGTTTTATTGCAGCGGGTAACAACGTTTTTATTCCCTTCTGCAAGCATTTCTTTCACCTCGATCAATTCCAAAGTCAGCTTATCGACTTTGCCTTTTACTTGGCATACTATGTTGGGGCTTTGGGGCTTTTTATTTATGGTAATTTGTCGGGGCTTGACCTGGTGGGAAAGTGGGGTTATAAGAAAAGCATTGTCTACGGTTTGCTGTTTTCGGCCTTGGGTGCACTGGCCATGATATTGGCTGTGAATGGCAATAGTTTTCCGGGCATGTTGCTCGGGCTTTTCATTGTAGCGCTCGGGTTCTCCCTGCAGCAAACTGCGGCACAGCCGCTGGCTATCTCGCTGGGCGACCCGCTTACGGGAGCCACCCGTGTTAACCTGGGCGGTGGCGTAAACTCATTTGGAACGACTATCGGTCCTTTGGTTGTTGCACTGGCTTTGTTTGGCAGTGCGCAGGCGGTGAGCGATGCGGAAATCAATAGCTTGCCTTTGGGAAAGGTCATTAACCTATATGTGTTTGTTGGATTGCTTTTCGTGGGTGCTGCTGCACTGTTTGGTTTCTCGAAGAAGGTGCCGGCAGGTATCATACTCGAAAAGCCTGAACCTGCTAAAAAGGCCATGGCCAGTATGCTTATCGTTACAGGGCTTTTGGTAATGGCTTTCGTGCCTGTTTTCTCGAGCTATCGCTCTGTGGAGGCCATGCAAATTGCCGACTATGAGCAGCAGATTTCTGTTTTTACGGAGCAGTTGGTCGGCGCGTCAGAGTATGATACAGCAGAAATCAATAACAACATTGAGTACAACCAAACCATGATCACCGAGTTGCGTGAACCACTCGAGAAAATGCGTCTTACCTGGTTGCTGGTTGCCTTGTCGATTATCGTGGTTGCGTTGCCGGTCAACAATGCCCTTGCTCGCAAGAACCCGTCCGGATGGGGCGCTATGCAGTTTCCGCAATTGGTATTGGGTATGCTTGCAATCTTCATTTACGTGGGTGTGGAAGTGGCTATGGGTTCCAACCTGGCTGAGCTTCTCAAGCAGCCTGAGTTTGGCGGATATCAGTCTTCTCAAACAGCGCCTTTCATTGCGATGTTCTGGGGCAGCCTTATGATTGGCCGCTGGACGGGAGCTATTGGCGCTTTCGACTTCAAGCCTTCAACCAAGAAACTCCTGAAGTTTGCTGTGCCTTTGATGGCATTGGGTGTAGTGTTGCTGTTTACGT
>JBILIX010000074.1:0-7929 GCA_044368835.1 Flavobacteriales bacterium
CATTGTTGTCGAGCGAATAACCATCGAGGTCATAGGCCTGGTAGCTCAAATCGGTGCCGCCTTCGAATAGGACAACAACCAAACTATCGAGCGAAGCACCGGGTGTTCCATACAATTCTACAAATTCGGATACATCCCCCCCTCCAGGATTGTCGATGTTCAATTCATTCAAGACTACGGTGGGGGTGCTTTGGGCAAATCCAAGAGATGCCAGCGCCATAGTCATAGCGGTTAAAAAGGTTTTCATTGCAAGTTTTGATAGTACTGGCCTTAACACATATTGAAAAACGAATTCCTTGGCTGTCGGCCATATTTTGTGCAAATGTGCGGTCGCTAACTGCATATTTGCACCCTAATTCCTCGAAAATGAAATCACGAATCCTTTTTTCAGCCTGTTTCGCCATCCAAATCATGGGCACAGCACAAACACTTTCCAGTATTGAATCTGCAGAGTTTGACGCTGTCAATCACCGGTTTCTTGTGAGCAACGGAAACGATGTGATAGAGGTAAGTTCAACAGGGAGCGCCATTGGTCCAATTGGCGGCGGCACTCCACAGGCCGATTATGGAATGGAGGTTATCGGCAATACGCTGTTTTCTATAGTAGGCTCGACAGTGAAGGCCTATGATCTGAATTCGGGAAGTCAATTGTCGTCGGTTACTATCGGCGGAGCAAACTTCTTAAACGGTATGGCTTCTGATGGGGTGAATAGGGTGTGGGTAACCGATTTCGGAACGAATAAGATCATGGAAATAGATTACACAGATCTTCAGAATCCTTCTTATTCAACGGTAGTTAGCAACACAACGGTTACACCGAATGGCATTTGCTACGACGCGGATAACAACCGACTGGTATTTGTTGCATGGAGCGGAAACACTTCTGATATAACGGCTGTTTCGCTTTCCGATTACAGTCTAACCACGCTCGTTGCAAATGCTTCGTTGAATAGTATCGACGGAATCGACAACGACAGCTACGGTAATTACTTCCTTGCTTCGTGGTCGCCGCAACGCATTACTAAATACAATTCAGACTTTTCTGTGAGCGAGGTAATCACAGTGGCAGGTGGTCTTAACAATGCTGCCGATATCGCATACGCAGAGGAAATTGACACGCTCATCATTCCGAATTCGGGCAACAATACCGTCCGTTTTGTGGGATTTCAGCCGGTGAATTTTGCGGGTGAAATGGATGCTGCGGCTCAAAAGCCAAGCTGCTATCCCAACCCGCTGCAGTCGGGTTCGGTCATTACATTCTATAACAGCAAGCCGGGTAAAGTTCGAATCGATGCTGTCGATATGCAGGGAAAGAGTGTTTATCTCCTTATGGAAGAGCAATTTTCACAGGCTCTTCAGCGTGTCGTGATCGATGACGTGCCTCTGTCAAACGGAAATTATGTGTGGAGAATTCGCACGGAACAAGGTGATCTCACTATTCCGTTCGTGAAGATGTAAGGCCCTATTGGAATTGCAATTCGAATAGTCGGCGGTACAAGCCATCCTGTTTAAGCAACTCCTGGTGTGAGCCCGATTCGGCTACCACGCCCTTATCGACCACATAGATAGTATCAGCTCGTTGCACCGTCGACAGTCGATGTGCTATCACAATGCTCGTTCTGTTACTCGTGATGCGCTCTGTTGCATGTTGAATGAGAAGTTCCGATTCGGTGTCCACACTCGAAGTGGCTTCGTCGAGTACGAGAATCGTAGGGTTTCGAACATACGCCCTCACAAACGAAATGAGCTGGCGTTGGCCAACACTGAGCATGCCGCCGCGTTCACGCACATTGTAATTGTACCCTCCGGGCAAGCGCTCAATAAATGTATGGGCACCAATTTCTTTGCTCGCCGCAATTGCCGCCTCCATGCTGATGCTTTCATCGCGAAGGGTGATGTTGTTGAATATGGTGTCGTTGAATAGGAAAACATCCTGTGATACCAACGCTACATGCTTTCTCAGCGACGATAAGCGATAGGACCGAATGTCGGTCGAATCGATGGTAATGTGGCCTTGCTGAAAGTCATAGTATCGATTGATGAGTCCGGCAATACTGCTCTTACCTGCGCCGGTGGCTCCTACGAAGGCTACCATGCTGCCCGAGGGAATCTCAAAGCTGATGTCTTTCAGTACCGGCTGCCCTTCAACATACTCGAAGTTTACATGCTCAAATGAGATTTTGCCTTGCAAGTGCGTGGCTTCTATAGTGCCCGTGTCTTCTTGTGCAGCCAGGGTGTCGAGCAGTTTGAATACGCGCTCGGCATTCACAACCCCCATCTGCAACACATTGAAATTGTCGGCCATCTGGCGTATGGGGCGGTACATCATGGTGATGAACGTCGAAAACTCAAGCAACATCCCAGGTGTCATTTCCCCACTGAGTGAACCGCGTAAGCCCCACCAAATCATCAATGAAACACTGCCTGCACTCAGCAACTCCACTACGGGAAAGAAAATAGAGTAGGCCCAAATGCCGCGTATGTGGGCATCGCGATGCTCCTGGTTAATCGTTTCAAATCGTTGTTTCTCTTGCGTTTCGCGATTGAAAATCTGGACGATTTGCATACCGCTTACATGTTCCTGAATGAACACATTGATGCGCGCTACCTGATCGCGTACATCGTTGAATGAATTTTTAACGGCTTGCTGAAAGAGCCGAGTCGCATAGAACAAAATGGGTATGGGAATCAGAACAATAAGTGTCATCTTCCAGTCCAGCCAAAACATGAATCCGATAATGAAAAACAGTTTCAGCAGATCTCTGAAAATGTCTAGAATGCCTGCCGAAAAAACATCTGCAATTCCATCAACGTCTGAAATAACACGTGTAACGACCTGGCCCACCGGAGTCTTGTCGAAGTAACTCAATTTGAACTTAACAACATGCGAATAAATCTCCGAACGTAAATCAAAGGTGATCGACTGTGCCACACGATTCGCAAGTTGCGTTTGAATGTATTGAATGATGGCTTCAAAGACCAGCATTGCAATGAACGCCATGCCTACTTTCACAACCATCTCATTGTCTCCGTTGGGCACGGCCACATCCAAAATGGTACGCATCTGTTCCGGCCTAACCGACACTACTGCTGCTAAAACAAGGACCAGAATAAGGGTCACAAAAAAAGGCAACCTGTAGGGCTTGCCTCTTTTGTAGAGTCTTAAAAAAATGGCAAAATCAAATGCCTTACCGCTGCTTTTACTCAAGTGTTATTTCTTAAAAGTAAAGCTGTCCATGATTTTCAAAGCTGTTTCATTCCACTGCTCGAATGATTTTTGCTCCGCAGTAAAGGTCAGTGTGTAGGATTTATCGTTCTCAAACCAAATGTATTGGTGAAATGCCAATGGGAATTCGCTGAAAAGCCCGGCATAAGTCAACGTGTAACAATCTTTGTTGCCTTTCTTTTCCTTTTGATTTTTCGTGATGATGGATTTCTGGTAGAAGAAAGGAATGTCTTTACTAACCTCCTGAACATAGCTATCCAGCGTTTTGTTGAGCCCTGTCATTTGCAGAATCGTCAAATTCACGAAATCGTTGTAGATGTCTTCTTCATCGGTGAAGGGTGAAGAAATGATGAAGTCCATACCTGAGTTGCCGCTTACATCCACTGTCCAATCGGACGGGTGACTGATGCTGTATTCGCCACGATCTATAACTTTCCATTCCGCAGCGCGGGTCGTGTCAGGCTCAGTCGGTGCAATGAAAAGAGTGCTGAGAGCAATAAGAAAACTGGTTAACATGATTGGTAATTTTTACGTTGAAGCGCAAATATGCGAGAAATTGACGAACATTTTTTGAAAAGAATGTTATACATCTTTCTTTCTCTCAATCGTTCATTTCACGAATTTTCTCTTCCGGATATCGTATTTGAGTGAGGTGAAGACCTTGAGGAGGTGCGCTCTGTCCGGCCTGTATTCGTTTGCCTCCCTCAACAATCGCGATGAATTGCTCCAATGTCATCTTTCCGCGGCCAACCTCGAGCAAGGTCCCAACTACGGCTCTCACCATGTTGCGCAAGAAGCGATCGGCGGTGATGTGGAATACCAATTTGTAGTCGTCCTGAACCCAGTGCGCTCGCCGCAAATCACAAAGGGTGGTTTTTTGACCTCCGCCCGACTTGCAGAAGGCGGCAAAATCATGGTAATTGAGGAGCAAGGCTGCTGCCTCATTCATCTTGGCTACATCCAACGGCCACGGGTAAAAGGTGGAAAATCGCTCTATGAAAGGGTCGCGTTTTTGGTGGAGGTGATATTCGTAGCTGCGCTCATTTGCGTTGAACCGCGCATGTGCGAGATAGTCGACCTGCCACATTCCGAAAAGCCCAATGTCTTTCGGTAGCATAAGGTTCAGCTTGAACAAGATCTCCTCTTTATTCAAAATCGGATTCTCGGCATTGAAGTGTAAGTAGAAATCGCGCGCATGAACACCTGCATCGGTGCGGCCACATCCTACGGTAATGACCTTCTCCTGTCGCAGCAGTTTGCGCAGAGCTCCTTCAATTTCCTCCTGAATCGTGTTCCCATTGAGCTGCCGCTGCCATCCATGGTAGTTCGTGCCATCGTATGAAATGCGCAAAAAATAGCGCTTCCACATTGGGTTTTCGGTTTCCTCTATTTCCTCTATTTCACTGTTTTCACTCATGATTCAAAAAATTGATCTTCAAACCCCACCAGAAATAATTTCTCCTGGGCACGGGTAAACGCTGTATAAAACCATCGGTTCAGCTCAATACCTGCCATTTCATCGGTTACGTAACCTTGGTCCACAAATACACAAGGCCATTGACCACCCTGTGCTTTATGGCATGTTATGGCATAGGAAAATTTTACCTGAAGCGCATTGTAGTACGGGTCATTTTTAACAGCCTTCTTTAGAAGTCGTCCATCCGTTATGTCGGGATAGTCTTCTGCTATTAAACGGGCAAGGGCCTGCCGCTGCTCAAGTGGAAGCGATGCGTGGTTGTCCCAAATGGTATTGCACAACAGGATGGTTTCAAACTCGGGCATGTCGGGGTAGTCGGGCATCTTCACGATTGCCTTGCAAAATCGAAAGGGCTCCCGATCCTCAAAGCGCAAAACTCTTTTGATTTCCAGTGTATCGCCATTTGCAATAAAGCCTGCGGTAAACTCTGCAGCCTTCAGCCAATAGTAATTGTTTTGCAAAACCATCATTCGATCGCCTGCATTTATCTCCTCCTCAAGCCATAAAATGCGCTGTCTGATTTGTTGATTGAAAAGATTCGCTCGCTTGTTGCTACGGGTAATGACGATCATGTCGTCTTTCCCATAAGCCGAATAGGCATTCTCCAGAAAGTCTTGCAGATCACTTTCTATGCGCTTTACATCGCTGAAACTCGCGGTTACCAGCGTGGGAAGCTTGGTTTCCTTTCCGTTAATTAACTCTCTCAACGCCGTGGCATTGGCCAATATACCGGATCCTTCTTGCTGTCGAATTACTTCGCTCAACTCAACTTCGGCGATATTCAGGTAATACTGACTTTTTAAAGTGTCCATCTGCAATGCAGGACTCTCTGAGCTGCCAACAGGAGGAAGCTGAGCAGTGTCGCCTATGAGCATGAGCTTGCATCCATCGCCGCTGTATACGTGACTAATCAAATCGTCTAGCAAGTCGTTGAATGGTTCATTCTGGGCATGACCAATCATAGAAGCTTCATCTACGATAAATAATGTGTCGGTGAGTTCATTTTCCTTCAACTCAAAAACACCTTCGCCGGTGCGCATTTGCTTCGAGTAATAAATGTGGCGGTGAATGGTGCCGGCACTTCTGCCCGAGTAATTCGCAAGCACGCGCGCAGCCCTTCCGGTTGGGGCCAGCAACACATACCGAATGCCAAGCTGTTCGATCACATTCACCAAAACACTTACACAGGTGGTTTTACCCGTTCCTGCATACCCTCTCAACAACAAAGCGCACCGGGCTTTGTCGCTAAGTGCAAAACGAGAGAACGCATGGAATAGTCGCTTTTGTCCGCCTGTAGGCTCAAACTCGAACGCATTCAGTAACGCACTCTCGAGCTGCGATGGGTCGATGTATTTGTCAACGGTAGTGCTCAAGTTGAGTAGAATATAGGATGCAAAGAAAAGACATCCGTTTTTCTGTGCGTAGTTTAGCAGCGAATATGGTATGCCATGATAGCATTTGATCCGGAATTGGCCGCACGCATGAAAATGCCCAAGGAGCTCCTCGACAGAGCTCCTGAGTTGCATTTGGCGCTGCATATAGGCCGCCATCATGTGCATGCTGCTCTCTACGATTTCGCTGCTTCAACCTGTTTTTGGAATGTTCAGTCCGCGGTGCCTGAGCACCTGTCGGTCTATAAGTTCATTTATCAGAGAAATTGGATAGAGGGTGTGTTTAGAAGATGCACTGTAACCTTCGACTCCGATGCGTATGCCTTGGTGCCATTGTCGCTGTTTGACGCGGAATCGAATGCGGATTATTTGCAAATGCAGCATGGAGTATCCGGCTTGCCTTCGGCGTTTTTTGAGCTGCCCGAAGCGGAGGCTGTGGTAGTTTATGAAGTACCGGAGTGGCAGCAGGATCTGATGCGTAGTTTTCCAAATGCGCGTGTATTGCCGTTGAGCGCCTTGTTAACGAAGCTTGCTGTTGCAAAGGTTCAACAATCCGGTGATGAGTTTCTGCTTGCATATTCCTCGGGCACTGTCACGATGGCCGCAGTAAAGGGAAAGAATCTCTTGCTGCTCGCAACCCATGAGGCAAGAACACCTGAAGACGTGCTCTACCACCTTTCCAATGCTGCCATGCGCTTGCAAATTGACTTGGAAAACTGTTTGCTCGAGTTGCTGGAAGTTACCCCGGGAAATGAACTTGCTGAGTTGCTTGCCAGGTATGTACACGAAGTAAAGCAACTATCTGCTAATTCTTCCATGGAGGGGCCGGTTATCACCCAAATCCACTATTTATGCGCATAATAGCAGGGTCATTGAAAGGGCGATCCATTGATGTGCCTCGCAACTTTAAAGGACGTCCTACCACCGACTTTGCGCGTGAAGGCCTTTTCAATGTGCTCAACAACAGGGTGCATTGGCAACATGCTCGAGTACTCGATTTGTTCGCCGGTACCGGAGCTTTTTCACTCGAATGCTTTTCTCGCGGCGCAGAGCAAATGCTCGCGGTCGATCTGCAGCCGCTGCACGTCCGCTTTATGAATGAGAATTTCAAAAAGTTTGAAGCCCATAACGCCCATGCTATAAAACAGGATGTGTTCAAATGGATTCCGACTGTGAGCGAAACGTTCAATCTCATATTTGCAGATCCACCATACGACATACCCGGGCTCGTTAAATTACCCGGACTTATCCTCGAGAGTGGCATTCTAATGCCCGGAGGTGTATTGGTTGTGGAGCATGGTAAACGAACAAAGCTCTCCGATCAACCCGGATTCATAATGGAAAAGGTGTACAGCAACGTAACCTTCAGCTTCTTCGAAAACTGATTGCTTTTTTCCTGTACGTTTGTAAACATGAAAAGAGTTGCTGTCTTTCCAGGCTCGTTCGATCCGATTACCAAAGGGCATGAAGAAATTGTCCGTCGCGCAGCTGCGATGTTCGATGAAATTATCGTTGCAATTGGTAGCAATACCAGTAAAACAAACCTTTTTTCCGAAAACCTCCGACGTCAATGGGCCACAGCTACTTTTGCCGATCTGCCCAACGTGCGAGTTGAATTCTTCCAAGGTTTGACGGTCGATTTTTGTAAGATGAACCATGCGAATTTCATTCTGCGAGGCATCAGAAACTCTGTCGATTTTGAATACGAGATGTCCATCGCTCACATGAACAAAGCGATGTCTATTGAAGTGGAAACAGTTTTCTTGGCAGCCGATACGCAATGGGTTTCCCTAAGCAGTACCATTGTTAGGGAGATTATCAAAAATAAAGGTCAG
>JBILIX010000075.1:0-7851 GCA_044368835.1 Flavobacteriales bacterium
AACTCGCCAAAATAATGCGCGCGAAGCGATTCGAAACCGGCGCCATCGACTTCAATACCGAGGAAGTGAAGTTTAAACTCGACGAGCTCGGAAAACCAATTGGCGTTACGATCAAAGTAATGAAAGACTCCAATCAGCTCATTGAGGAATTCATGTTGCTAGCCAACAAAAAGGTCGGAGAGTTTATCGGTAAGAACAAAGTGAACGGCCAAGAGCGCACCTTTGTTTACCGCATTCACGACACGCCCGACGACGGCAAGTTGCTGCAATTGAAGACCTTCATAAAGCATTTGGGATACAGCATTCCGCGGCAGTCAAACATCAACCCTTCCACGCTCATCAAATCTCTGATGGAGCAAGTGAAAGGACACGCCGAAGAAGACATCATTAAGAACATGGCCATTCGCACCATGGCCAAGGCTGAATATTCAACCAACAACATTGGTCACTTCGGGCTAGCATTCGAATACTACTCACACTTCACCTCGCCCATTCGTCGCTACCCCGACGTGATGGCGCATCGCCTGTTGCAGCATTATCTCGATGGCGGCAACAGCGTTAACCCCAACGACTACGACGTAAAATGCAAGCACAGCTCGCTCATGGAAAAACGAGCCTCAGAAGCCGAACGAGCGAGCATCAAATACAAACAAGTCGAATACATGCTCAATCACGAGGGCAAAATTTTCGAAGGCATTGTATCGGGGCTTACCAGTTGGGGCTTTTATGTGGAAGTGGGCGAAACGAAAAGCGAAGGCATGGTGTCGCTTCGCAACCTGGCCGACGACCATTACGAGTTCGATGCCGACAAATACATCATTCGCGGTTTGCGCAGCAGAACAGAACTGCACATGGGCGATAAAGTGACGATAAAAGTGATGGGCGGAAACCTCAACCAGCGCACGCTCGACTTTCAGTGGATACGGAAATAACGGCCTCCTGAGAAAAATCAGGAAACGATTTTGAACAAAAAATGTTTCCCGAGTGTTTAGCGGGGGTATATTCGCGCCCCGAAAAATGTCGTCCGAAAAAGAAATCCAACTGATTGAAGGTGCAATGGCCCTGTTCATGCGCCTGGGCGTGAAGAGCGTCAACATGGACGATGTGGCGCGCCACCTGGGTGTTTCCAAAAAAACACTGTACCTCTATTTCAAAGACAAAGAAGACCTCATTCGTCGCGTAATCGATTTGCATTGCGCAGGCGAGGATAGAAGCTTTGCAGCTATTCAAGAAAAAAATCTACCGGCCATCGATGAGATGTTCGAAATCATGCATTGGGTACTCAGTATTCTCTCGAAAGTAAATCCGTCCGTTCAGTTCGATTTAGATAAATACCACCCGGAGCAATCCAGGCAATTGAAAGAAAGCCGCCATAAGGTAGTATATGGCTGCATGCTCAGCAACATGAAGAAGGGTCAGAAAGAAGGAACGTATCGCAAAGACTTTCACGCCGATGTAATTGCCAAAATTTACATCGCACGCATGGATGTTCTGTTTGACCCCGAGGTCTTCCCGTTTGGGGAGTACACACTCACCAACCTGTACAAAGAGGTATTTCAATATCATATACGCGGTATCGCCAGTGCAAAAGGCATTGAACAACTCGAAACGATCATGAAACAAAAACGCAAGTAACCCTTGTTATGAATAAAAAACTCACCTTTTCGGCTACGCTGCTATTGCTCGGAGCATCGCTATTGATGCTCGCGCAAACAGAGCAACCGAGCTCAACACCGGCTTCCCTCACCCTCAAACAAGCACAGGATTATGCGCTCAAACATGCCTTTCAAATCAAGAGCGCTCAATACGATAAATCTTCCGCCGATTTCACCTCCGATGAATTGCTCGGTATCGGCTTACCGCAAGTCAATGCCAGTGTTCAATATCAGAACTTCATCGATTTGCCGACGTCCATTATCCCCGGAGATTTCTTTGGGGCACCCGGCCAAGATGTGAAAGTTCAATTTGGTGTGCCGCATCAAATGACGGTAGGATTATCCGCCTCTCAACTGCTCTTTGACGGAACGTGGCTGGTGGGTTTACAGGCCTCCAAGGCCTATGCTGAACTTCAGCGAAAAAACATCACAAAATCAGAGGTTGAAATTCGCGCAAAAACTGCTGAAGCCTACAGCGTAGCATTGACCACTCAGGCAAACGTAACCGTATTGCGAGAACTACTCACCAATATGCAACAATTGCTAACCGACACTGAGGCCATGCAGAAAGCAGGTTACAGTGAGCAACAGGATGTAGATCAACTCATGCTTTCGGTAAACGAACTTATGATTCAAATCGGATATACGGAGCAGTACGTTAACATCACCAAAGACTTACTCAAGTTTACCATCGGCATGCCTCTCAGCAATGAAATCAGTCTGACGGATACATGGGAGTCACTCACAACAAACGAAGGAGATGATATGCTTGCATTTAATCCGTCGAACAACATCGATGTGCAGATAGTCGAAAACGGATTACTCATGCAGCAACTCAATGTTAAATCAAAGAAGGCGGCACTGATGCCAAACTTCGGTGCGTTTTACAATCTTCAGACCCAAGGACTGCGTGATGAATTCGATTACTTCGACACGTCAATGCCGTGGTTTCCCATTCAGCTTTGGGGTTTGCAACTCAACATCCCCATCCTCAGCGGAGGCACTAAATCCAAAACAATAAAGAAAACCGAAGTTGAAGTGCAGCGCCTAACCGACATGGTATCGATGACCAAAGAAGCCGTTCAACTCGAATACAACACAGCAACAACCGAGTTGAGCTTTTCCAAAAAAAACATGACACAGGCGAAAGCAAATCTTGAACTAGCCAAATCCATTTTGAATAAAGAACAAGTCAAATACCGCGAAGGTCTCTCCAACAGTTTCAACATCACCCAGCGCAATCAACAGGTCATCAACGCTCAAAGCGCCTACGTCAAGGCTGCGATATCGCACATGAATGCGCAAACCAAACTCAATAAAGTTCTCAATAAGTAATAGCCATGAATCACAATCCAACCCAGTATATGAAACACTTCATTTTGGTCCTCACATCGGCCATGATTTTAGCGGCTTGCGGCGATAAGTCCACCGGCAACGCAACACTCGACAGCCTGATTGCCCAACGCGATTCTCTCAAGGGATTGCAAGGCAACATTGCCAAGGAACTCGCAACTATTGAAGAACAAATAGCCTTGATGGACACAAGCATCAAAGCTCCTGCAGTTGCAGTGATGCCGGTCATTCGCCAAGACTTTAAATCGTATTTCCAAGTGCAAGGCTACGTCACCACAGATGCACAAGCGAAGATTTTCCCCAACCCTCTGGGCCAGGGCATCATCAAAAAAATCTATGTGCGCGAAGGTGCACGTGTAACAGCAGGTCAAAAACTAGCACAGATTGATGACGCTGTTACGCGTCAGATGATTGGACAACTCGAAGTAAACCTCGCGGTAGAAACTGAAAACTATAACCGCCTGAAAAAACTATGGGATCAAAAAATCGGCAGTGAAATGCAAGTGATTCAGGCACGCCGTGCGAAAGAAAATTTCGAAGAACAGATCAAACAAGTGCGCGAGCAAATTGCGCAGTATATCATTACCGCACCCATCAGCGGAACGGTTGACAAGATCTACCTGAAAGAAGGTGAGGCAGCTGCAATGGGATCACCCATGCCGGTCATGACCATCATTAATCCCGGCAATAATTACATGCTCGCCGACATCAGCGAAAGTTATATCGGCATCATCAGTCAAGGACAAGAAGCGGAAGTCATCATTCCGAACCTTGATACGATTGCGACCAAAATTTCCCTTATCGGAAACACCATCAAACCCGCCAATCGCACATTTGAAGTTCGCATGGATTTGCCGCAAAACAGCTCAAATATGAAGCCTAATCTCATCGGTAGTGTTCGCTTTGCTGACTACGTAGCCGACAGTACCGTGGTGCTTCCCTCATCTCTCATCATGAAAGATGCGGAAGAACGCTCATTTGTATTTATCAACGATAATATGAAGGCGAAGAAAGTGATTGTTACAAGCGGAAGAAGTTATGAAGGACAAACTGAAATTCTTGCCGGCTTGATGGGTGGCGAAAGTATCATCAGCAAAGGAGCACGCAAACTGGTAGACGGTCAGGAAATACGTATCGCCAACAATTAATAGAATCGGCATGGATCAGAATAAAAATCACTCCGAGTTTACCTACCGTCAATTCGGTCTTTCCAATTGGGCGCTCAACAACCGCAAGGTGGTCATGGTGCTCACGTTCATCATTTTCTTCTGGGGCGTGTACACGTATATCACTGTACCGAAAGAGAGCTTTCCTGAAATCGTGGTACCTACTATTTATGTAGGAACTGCTTATCCCGGAAACTCAGGCGAAGACATCGAGAAACTCATAACGAAGCAACTCGAAAAGGAAATCAATACCATCACCGACATTGACAAGATTACGTCGTCGTCGGTGCAAGGCTATAGTGCCATCAACATCGAATTCGACTTCGCGATTACAGCCGAGGATGCATTGCGCAAGGTGAAAGACGCCGTTGATAAAGCGATGTCGGATCCTGATTTCCCTAAAGACTTGCCGGCAGAACCCAACATCTTCGAAATGAATTTCTCAGAGTTGATGCCTATCATGAACATCAACCTCAGCGGCGACTATTCGCTCGAAGATTTGAAAGACTATGCCGAACATTTGGAAGATGAGCTCGAGAAAATTCCGCAAATCAATAAGGTCGATATCAAAGGTCTTTCTGAAAAAGAGGTGCGCGTAGAGATCGACAACTTCGCATTGGAAGCGCGTCAACTCAACTTCAACGACATTGCCGATGCACTGCGCAGTCAGAACACTACAGTGAGCGCCGGCGACATTCGGTTGGGCGACATGAATCGATCGGTGAAAGTGAGTGGCGAATTCAAAGACATGCAAGACATTGAAAACGTCATCATCAAAAACGAAGGTCAAGACATTGTATACCTCCGCGACGTGGCCACTGTCACATTCGCAGAAAAAGAAAAAGAATCATACGCTCGCGAATTCAAAAGCCCTGTTGTAAGCCTCGACGTTATCAAACGCGGAGGCGAAAACCTTCTCGAGGCCAGCGATGCAATCAAAGCAGCAATAGACGATGCCAAGAAAGACTTCCTTCCATCCAACCTTACACTTACCATTACCAACGACCAAACCGGATTCACTCGCATGCAGGTGAGCGATCTAGAGAACAATATCTTTTTCGGTATTGTACTCGTTGTTTTCGTCATCATGTTTTGGCTCGGTTTGCGCAACGCTCTCTTTGTAGGTGTTGCCATTCCGCTCACCATGCTCCTTTCGTTTTCTATCTTGAGCTTGATGGGAGTGACACTCAACCTCATGGTACTGTTCGCCCTCATTCTGGCGCTTGGTATGTTCGTCGACAACAGTATCGTTGTGGTTGAAAACATCAACCGCCTTATGTCGGAAGGGCATTCCAAAATGGAAGCCGCCAAACTCGGCGTAGGTGAAGTAGCCTGGGCTATCATCATCTCTACACTCACGAATGTGGTTGCCTATCTGCCACTAGGCGTTTGGCCGGGTATCATGGGGCAATTCATGGGATACCTACCCCTCACAGTAATTGTCGTGCTGTTCGCTTCATTGGTTGTTTCGCTTATCATCAATCCTGTAATGTGTCTGCAATACATGCGTGTCGATTATCTTGAAACCAATCGAAAGCAACTTTGGAAGGTCGCCGGAACACTTATCGCAGTCGGCCTTGCTAGCGCAATTGCGGGCGTAATCTGGCTAGGCAACATACTCATGCTGCTCGGGGTAATCATGCTGCTGAACGAATACTTCCTTGCTCCCTTCTCGAAGAAATTCCAGAACGGTCCACTCATGCGACTCGATTCATTTTACAACCGCATTCTCCGCTTCTCGCTGAAGGAAGGTCGCAAGCGCTGGTTGTTCATGGGCACGTTCGGATTGCTCATTCTTTCGTTTGTATTATTCGGGTTGTTCCCACCCAAAGTAATCTTCTTCCCGCAAGGTGATCCGCAGTATGTAAACATCTTCATTGAAAAACCGATTGGTACCAACATCGAAGAGTCGAACCGCGTAACGAAGGAAATCGAAGAGATCATCCTCGATGAGGTTTCAAAGTATGAAGACGAAACCATTCGTGAAAAAAACAACAACTTCCTTGTTTCGTCGGTCATAGCCAACGTAGGTAACGGAACATCTGATCCGCAGCAAGGCCCGTCGCTCGAAAACACGCCACACAAGGGCCGTATCACCTTGTCGTTCGTAGAGTCGCGCCTTCGCCGCGATGTAAGCACCACAGAAGTGATGAACAATTTGCGCACGCGATTGAAAGAATATCCTGATGCGAGCATCATCGTGAGCCCCAGTGAAATGGGGCCACCACAAGGACCTCCGGTGAATATTGAAGTGCGCGGCGACGATTATGATTCACTGCTGTTCACTGCACAGCGTATCAAACAATTGGTAGAAACAAAATACATCGGCGGTATTGAAGAGTTGAAAATCGACGTGGATAAAAACAAACCCGAACTACCAATCGAAGTGGACACTGAGCGTGCACGACGCTATGGCTTGAGTATTTACCAAGTAGGTGATGCCATTCGTTCATCGCTCTACGGAAGAGAAGTAAGCACGTTTAAAGACGGCGACGACGATCACAAAATCAACTTGCGCTTCCCGCTGGAAGAGCGCAACAGCGCCGAGAAAATTCTCAACCAGAAAATTACATACCGCGATATGACCACCGGTCGCATCGTACAAGTGCCCGTGAGTGCTATCGCATCGTATAAAGAAAGCGATACGTTTAGCGCCGTGAAACGCAAAGACATGGATCGCGTGGTAACCATCTACTCCAACGTGCTCGATGGGTACAATGCAAATGAAGTAGTTGATCAAATCAAAAAGGAAATGCTCGGTTTCGAAGCCAATGGAGGCAGTTCGGTTGCCTTCACGGGCCAGCAAGAAGAACAAGCGAAAGAGATGTCGTTCCTGCTGATGGCACTCATCGTTGCGCTCGTTGGGGTTGTGCTTGTTCTAATCGGTCAATTCAATTCCATTAGCACACCCGTTGTATTGATGCTATCCATTCTGTTCTCCTTTATCGGTGTGTTCCTAGGACTGGTTATCTTCCGTCAGGAGTTTGTAATCGTAATGACCATGTTGGGTATTATCTCGCTCGCAGGTGTGGTGGTAAACAATGCGATTGTATTGATCGACTTCACCATCATGTTGATTGATCGCAGAAAAGAAGAGCTAGGTATTCCTGCCGAATCGCAATTGCCTTGGGCCGAGTTGAAACGCATCACGATTGAATCGGGAGCTACGCGTTTACGCCCGGTAATGCTCACGGCCATCACTACCATCCTCGGACTTGTGCCACTCGTATTCGGATTGAACATCGACTTCGTGAATTGGTTTTCGACCTATGATGCCAACTTCTACCTCGGCGGTGACAACGTGGCCTTCTGGAAACCGATGTCAGTAGCGATTATCTACGGCGTTGTCTTCTCATTCTTCCTCACACTCATCATGGTACCCGTGATGTTCGTGATGCTGCAGAAGATGAAGTATAAGTACGTGTATAAGCTGCCTGTGGATGGAGAGTAGTGGTGTAGGATTGTAGGATTGTGGTGGGGCAATCCCTATAATCCTACAATCCTGCTATCCTACAATCCTAATTCACCGCTCACATCGTTCGGCAATGTCACCTTCAACCGTGGCTCGGCTTGCATCGCGCGTTCAATCGCAAAAACGGCTTCGTCGTTGCGGGCCCAAGCGCGGCGGGCAATGCCATTGTTGACGTCCCAGTGCAGCATGCTCTTCAAACGGCGTT
>JBILIX010000076.1:0-7804 GCA_044368835.1 Flavobacteriales bacterium
TGTCGATATTAAATGCTTCAAGCACTCCCATTAATTGATTCAACCCTTGCTGTTGGCGCATTAACAGGTTTTTCAATTGTCGTAATTCTGTTGCGTCATTTGCATAGAACCGAATAATTTCTTCGTTGGGCACGCGCGATGCATCAGCAATGAAATATCTATTCATACATTCAAATTCAACACGGAGCTTCAGGCTTCCGGCAACCAATTCATGACTCACCGACAGCATTGCAAGAAAATCATGGTAAGGGAGCGTCAGCAGTTCGCCAAATGCGTCTTTTGCTGCTTTGTTGGAGAAACAGATAAACTGCCTGGTAAAATCGATTTCAAAAACCGGATTCGGGTTTTGTTCCGGAAAATTGGAGAGTCGCAGCACTCGTTCATTTCGCTCCGCAATCCTGTTCTCCAAAATCAGTTTGGAGCGCAGCAACTCGACTTGAGCAAGCTCCAATTCCTTGTTTCTGAACTGCAATCCTTCATTCGATTGTTGGTAATCTTCCAGGCTTTGCAGCGTGGTGGTTTGCAAGAAAACAAAATCCGTTATGTAGTCATGCGCGGGAAAATCGGTAGCCGACAAATGATAATCTACCATTGCATGATTGCTATTGATTACCGGATTAGACATCAGCAAGAACAATTCCGCGTGAATAGGTTGTATGGTGCACTTATATCGCTGATTGAACTCGAGCGCATGGTAAAAACGCAATTTGGGCTTGACAGCAACTATTCCCATCCAATCATTGGGCATGGCCATTCCATCCCAAATGAAGTGCTGATCAAACTTATCCCCAACATTAAGTTGAGGAACCGACTTCGAGTACAGGGAGCCCTTTTGAACTACTCGGAATTTATCATCGAGAATTAAAAATCCGGGACAACTCAACTCTAGGGAAGCCCAAAGTCGGTTTAACAACTCATGATGACGCATTCCGTACTGCCATTGCTGAATGGTGGTAGAACATTGCAATGCAACCGAATGCTGATAGGCCGTCACGACATCATCGGGGATACCGGATGAATAAAAAGCGTAGAACAATCCAATGATTAGCCCGTTTTCGTCGCGCACAGGCTCCGCAACTAGGCAGGTTGAGCGGGAAAAAACGCCATCCGAAAGTTCCTTCAACCAATGTGGCACATCAGGCCCCACGGGACGCAAGCCTTCGCCCAATGCAAAACAATATTCCCAATCCTCATCACTCAATGCAAGCTGAAGCTCTATGATCTCGCGGGCCTTTATGCGTGCGATTTTCTCAGTGTGGAATAAATCAATTCCACACAAAGCCGGCTTAGCAACAACCGAAAACTCAGAGATGACAGACTGTAGAGCTGACCACCCAAATTCAGATGAGCGGAGCATTTGATCAACTAGTGCAGAACCCGTGAAAGCAGACATGGTCGTTTATTTTACATGGCAAGATAGGATATTCCACATATCATTTCTTTCAAGGACAATCACCTTCCCTTTACATTGGATGGAGTCAGACCAAGCATTAGCATGTCATCGGTTTGGACATTCATGCCTTGCCAACGTCGCAACAACAAATTGATTTCTCTTTCGCGATTCGCGGGTGGTCCGGCAATTACACTTTGAATGATACTCAGCAATCCTTTTGTGGAAAGCTTCTTCGATAAAGGACCTCCAAATTGATCGGTCACACCGTCGCTGTAGAAGAAAAACGCATCGTCCTGTTCGAAAGATGATTCAACGATTTGTATGTCCTGATCGTTCATTGGTACGCCCAATGAACGTCCTTTAAATTTATGGTAATGCAACTGTTGTTCCTTCGCCTTTAGGTGCAAAAACCCCATTTTGAAACCCGTAATTTGCATGGTACTTTTGGCAACATCCAGCTTAAAAACAATAAGATCTAAACTATCATTCACACCATCCGCATTATTCATTTTTGCGAGGTTATTAATGAGTGACGTGTTCAAATCCTGGGCAATCTCCGAAAGCACTTGTGTGCGACGAACGATATTTGAAATGATTTCATGACAGAGCACCGATAGCAAAGCAGCGGGAATTCCATGTCCTGTGCAATCGCCCAAACCACCCACAACTATTCCCTGCTCGGGGAAGTGCTGAAGGAAGGGAAAATCGCCACCAATGATGTGCATGGGTCTATTGATGTGGACGATATTTTGAAAGAGCGCATCAAAATCCTTACGCTGAGGAAAAATCGCCTTTTGAATTTTCTCGGCGTAAATGATGGAGCTGGTTAAGTCGTTGAGCGAGTCAATTACGTTTTCAAGTTCGCTTTGAGACACCGGCTTGGAAATGAATCCGGCCATACTGGTTTCCATAGCTCGGCGAAAATTGGAGTCTTCGGTATTTCCGGTTATGTATACCACCGGCACCGGCTTAAGTTCTTGAATGCGCTTGGTGACTTCAATGCCATCCATAGCGTCTTCCAAGCGAATATCCATAAGCACCAAATCGGCTGAGCTAGCTTGGAAATAGTGAATTGCATCTTCACCATTCGTAAAGCATGCAACCACCTCATGACCCAAATCTTCCACGTATTGCTTGTGCAATTCCTGAATGATTAAATGATCTTCAACTATGACAATCTTCTTCTTACTAATCATTTAAAACTGAGAATGAGGCTAAAGTAACCTGTTTCTGACAAAACATGACAGGGCAATAGAAAATACAGGAAGACATTCATCATGCGCATGCGCTGTATGTTTGCGCTATGAAATCCGAAAATGCCCGCCCGCTGATACTGGTCACCAACGACGATGGTGTATATTCAAAAGGGATACTTGCTCTCACTGAGGCCGTGCTGCCTTTCGGCGATATCGTGGTGGTTGCGCCCGACAAGCCGCAATCAGGAATGGGGCATGCCGTGACAATCAACAACCTCTTGCGACTCCATCCGCTTTCGTACGACTTGCCTGTACAAGCAGCCTTCGCATGCAGCGGCACTCCGGTAGACTGCGTTAAACTCGCGATATACAAGGTGATGCATCGCAAACCGGACTTGGTAGTTTCGGGTATTAATCACGGATCGAACTCCAGCATCAACGTAATCTACAGCGGTACCATGTCGGCAGCAGTGGAAGGTGCCGTTGAGGGCATTCCATCCATCGGCTTTTCCTTGCTTGACCATAGCGCAGATGCCGACTTTGAAGCTTCCAAACAGGTTGTTTCGAAAATCGTATCAGCGGCATTGGAAAATGGCATTCCTGCAGGAACCTGCCTAAACGTGAACATACCCAAGGGGCAGCCCTCTGCCATAGCCGGAATTCGAATTTGCCATCAAGCCAAAGGATATTGGGAAGATAATTTCGATGTGCGAACAGATCCATTTGGCAAACCGTACTATTGGCTTACGGGCGAGTTCAAGCTGATGGATGAAGGAATGGATACCGACGAAATAGCATTGGCCAACAATTTCGTTTCAGTGGTGCCCGTTCATTTCGACCTTACCGCCTATCAAGCTATGAACGATCTAAAAAAATGGAACCTATGAAGCGCGCCCGCCTCAATCATGTTGGATACGGCATTCTAGGCGGAATCATAGGAGCGCTTATTGGCTTCTGCATTTTCGGTATCGCCTTTTCATTTTATAACGATATTTTCTTCAGCGAGTTTGTGCTCGATGTATTTCTAGGATCTTCTCTGCAAGACTTTCAAAGCAGGATCATTTCGTTTTCCATGCTGGCCGACATTGTGCTTTTCTTTTTGCTTATTCGCAGAGGTTATGAAGAGTTCTGCAAAGGACTCATCGTTGTATTGGTAATTTCAGTAGCTGTCATTGCGTGGCTCTATTAAAAAAAACACTCCCTTGAAGCTCTACATTATAGCAGGCGAAGCATCGGGCGATTTGCACGGAAGCAATCTCATAAAGGCGCTTAGAGCGCAGCACGAATCGCTATCGATAAGAGCATGGGGTGGCGAATTAATGGAAAAACAAGGCGCCCATGTAGTGAAGCATTACCGTGAACTAGCGTTCATGGGGTTCTACGAAGTATTACTAAACCTTCGCACGATACTTCGCAACATTCGATTTTGCAAACAAGATATCGAAGCTTTTGAGCCCGATGCGCTCATCTTAATAGACTACCCCGGGTTCAACCTTCGCATTGCAAAATGGGCGCATCAAAAAGGCATTCCAGTATTGTACTATATAGCGCCACAGGTGTGGGCCTGGAAAGAGAATCGCATTCACGCAATGCGCTCTCACATCCAGCACTTGTTTGTAGTGCTGCCCTTCGAAAAAGAATACTTCGAGAAGCGCAATATGCCTGTGACCTTTGTGGGACATCCGCTGCTCGACCAATTGAGCAATAGCACAGAAACCAAAGAACAGTTTCAGGCACGGCATAGCCTGTCTTCAAAGCCCATCATTGCTCTTTTACCGGGAAGCCGCAAGCAAGAAATAAAAACCATGTTGCCAATTATGCTCGAAATGACGCAGCATTTTCCGGCATATCAATTCATTGTAGCGGGCGCCCCATCTCAGACGGAGGCGTTTTATAAGAGCATCGCTTTGGGTAAGGACCTGACTATTCTGTTTGGCCAAACATCGGAAATCTTGAGGCATGCGGACGCCGGACTAATTACCAGCGGAACAGCTACTCTGGAAGCTGGTATTTACAAAGTTCCGCAAATCGTTTGCTACAAAGGATCACCCATTTCGTATGCTATTGCAAAGCGTTTAGTAAAAATCAACTACATCTCTTTGGTCAATTTGATTCTCAATCGAGGAGCAGTCACTGAACTTATTCAGCATGATTTGAATGTGCAAATGCTTCAGGCCGAATTGAAAGACTTGCTCCACAATCCTGAAAGAAGGAAAAATATTCAACTCAATTACGACGAGCTGCATCAATCATTGGGTGGTCCGGGAGCTTCCTACAGAACCGCCAATGCAATGTTGAAAATTATCGAATCGAACGCAGAGAGGCAAACCAGGGAAGCCTAATTTGCTGCCTATGATGAAGTGGTTATTCACGTGCTTTCTGACACTCACTCTTTTCGCCGCCTGGGCCGACCCCATTCTCGTTGGCATGCATTGCCAGTCGAACTACCTGCGCTGCGGCATTAGCCCCGTTGAAGGCAGTTACCAGGTGTTTGGCGATGAAAAAGTGCTGTTCTCTGTTCACAAGGGTCAAACGGCCGACATCACTGCCATCAGTGGCAACGTGAATATTTTCTTTGCGGGAAAAAACCACTCGGGATACAAAAAGATTACCTGGAAAACGGAGAGCGCTGCAGAATTCAAAGCGCAGCCGGCAGGACAAAAAGCAAGTCAACGCATTTACCAGGGTGAGCTAATCGCTTTTAGCATCAATGGCCATTTGCAGTTAGTAAATCGAGTGGATCTTGAACAATACGTATCCGGTGTTATTGAGGCAGAAAGCGGAGCAGGAAGCGAACTCGAGTACTACAAGGTGCAGGCGGTTATCAGTCGCACTTACGCACTCAACAACCGCATGCGTCACATCGACTCGGGGTTTGAAATTTGTGATGGAACACACTGCCAGGTGTATCATGGAAAGCCTCGCAAAGAGCCTCTGGCCGAAAAAGCAGCAGCAGCAACAGAAGATATCGTAATTGTGGATCATGAAATAAACCTGATTACTGCCGCATTTCATAGCAATTGTGGGGGCAACACAGTAAACGCTGAAGTTGCCTGGTCAAAGCCTGTGCACTACCTGGTTGGTCGGCGCGATACATTTTGCATGAGCATGCCCCATAGCCATTGGGAAAAGCGAATGCCGAAAGAAAAATGGAATTCCTACATCAAACAAAAACGGGGCAGTAGCGATTTGGCGTCGTTGAGTGATGGAGGCATTTTAGGTGCTTGCAACCCTATGTATTGCCACGACTCAACCCTGACGATTCCACGCCGAGCAATGCGAACCGACCTAAAGCTTCGTTCTACCCAGTTCGAAATAAAATACACTCCCGAGGAGGTAATCTTTTATGGACGAGGATTCGGCCACGGAGTGGGCCTTTGCCAGGAGGGCGCCATGCGCATGTCGAAGCTGGGATATAGCTACAAAGACATTATCCATTTCTATTATACCGACGTGCACCTTATTCAACGACGCATGCTCTGGTTTTTCAAAGAGTAAGCATTAACAGACTTTTGGATTGTATTAACACTCTACTCCCCTTTGGCAGTAATACTTTCGCCGATAAGTCATAGAAAAAAAATGAGAAAGACCTTGTTATTTATACTGTGCTTTGGTTGTATGCTCGCCGGTGGAATGTGGGCTCAGCAAAAAGCACAAATTCACATCAAGAAAAATGTGAATGGAATTGAGTCGCAAGAAACACGTGAGATAGTTATAGACGACAACAACAGTTTAGAAGACGTGTTGCGTGAACTCAACGCACAGCCTGAACTGCAAGAAGGACTCATCGATCAGCAAATCGAAATCAGCATCCTTTCAGATGGCGATTTCAATGACACAAAACAAGGACGCCGTTCGTTGAACATGCCGGGTATAAAGGGAGTTGCTCCTATGCAGCGAAAACCAACCCTCGGCGTAATGCTCCGTGAGACGGCAAAGAATGCCGGTAAATCCCCAGATGATAAGCAGGTTACTATTACCGAAGTCATAGCCAATACACCGGCAGCAAAAGCAGGCCTTCAATCGGGCGACGTAATCCTGAAAATAAACAAGCAAGAAATAAGTAATTCGCAGCAAGTCATCGAACAGGTGCAGCAATCGGCAAAGGGTGGGGTGCTCAACTTGATCATCGAACGATCGGGCAAGCGCAAAAAAATTAAAGCTGTTATTGAACCGGCAGCGCAATTTGAATCACAAACCAATCAGTTCAATTTATTGATTGGTCCCGATTCAATTACGATGTTCAACATCACGCAGGGAGACTCCATGAAAATTCTTCAGCCGTTCAATTTAACCGGTGATGGTTTTCTGGGAGGCGAGGCAGCATTTCTAGGAGTGACACCCTCGGGAAAAACAACTACTTCGGGCGTTAGCATCCAGGTTGAAGAAAATTCACCGGCAGAGGCCATGGGTCTTTTGGACGATGATGTTGTGCTAACATTCAACAACGAGACCATCGGAGATTTCAGTGCACTTGCAGCAGCAGTTCGAAAGTGCAAACCCGAAAGCCCGGCGGAGTTGTTGATTCTTCGTGAAGGAAAAGAAAAACGCATAACAGGAACGTTGGGCAAAAGAAAATTAAGTGCTTCGGAGGACTTCCAAATTTTCCACGATTTCAAAGGAATGGATGATGAGGGAAACTACTTCTATGATTTCGAGTTTAACATGGATGCCGAAGACCTTGAACAACAAATGCAAGAGCTATTTAAAAATTTCGGCGACAATCCAAACGCAGAAGGATTCAGAATACCCGATACCAATCAATCAAACTACTTACTCCGTTTGGAAGATGCAAACGGCGAATCAACAACTGATCTTTCACTCAAGGGCAACTCACTTGTCTTCGATCAACTTTCGCTGGTTCCACAAGTCAACAAGGGAAGTATCGACGTACAGTTTACATTGCCCGGAACTGCACCGATACTTGTGCAGCTGAAAGACAAGGAAGGACACACCTTGCTGTACGAAGAAAAACAACTGGAGAAAGGAAACTATCAACGAACCCTGGAGCTTTCACCCTATCCGGCCGGCGACTATTTCATCATCATTGAACAGGGAACAAATCAGTTTGCAAAGAAAATTGTAAAGTATAAATCGTAGGAGATTATACGTCCCATGCTTTTCCCGTTCTGAATACAGTTCCTTTAAAAAAGGCGATGACCTTCCCTTCCTGATTAACCACATTCACATGGTATAACCCGGTGCTTTTCGAGAG
>JBILIX010000077.1:0-7782 GCA_044368835.1 Flavobacteriales bacterium
TTCGCAACTGCGATTGCCGTCGCGCAACCCACGAATGATTCTCCCTGCAATGCTGAACTCATCGAAGTGGATGGGGCGGGCGCTGAGGGAAATAACTCCGATGCTACGGCGGATGCCGATGAGGTACTCCCCCCGGCGGCAACAGGCGGTAGCTCTTGCATAACCTCTTGGTGCAACGACGACCTGGCGGTTCAGAACTCCATGTGGTACAGTTTCATTGCACCTGCAAATGGAGCTGTAGTGATTAGCACGTGCAACACAGGATCTGTGCTCGACACTCAAATTGCTTTGTGGGAAGCTACTGACTGCAGTGATTACTCTACGTTTACATATACCGCAGCCAACGACGACCTCGAGGGTGGTTGCACCGACGGTGGCGTATACTCGTCGGGTTTCTCGATAGACGGACTAACACCCGGCGCCACTTACCTCATACAGGTAGATGGTTGGGATGGGGAAATGGGACCATTCGTGCTAACCGTGAATACCGGCCAACCCACTGCATTGGTTAACTTCATTCATGTGAGCGCCGATCCCGCGTTGGCTTTTGTGGATGTGCGCCTAGATGGCGAAATTCTATTTGATGACTTCGCGTTTCTCACCTGCTCGCAATACATTCCTGTTGATGCAAGCGGCGCGCACACCATCAGCATACACCCTCCAACAAGCATGGATGCATCAGACGCACTGATAAGCGTTGAGGTGAATCTTAACTCCTCGTTGAATTACGAAGTTGCTGTTATGGGACAACTAGCCCCCATGGATTTTACGCCTTATCAACCGCTGCAAGCCGTTCTTTTTGAAGGTGCGCAACAGTATACATCCACACCGGGATCGATTCCTTTGCACTTCTTGCATGCCGTAAGCGATGCGCCCGCAGTTGATCTCGTCGACAACGCATCGGCAATCATCTGCAACGCCCTCAGCTATGCGAACTTCAACAGCGAGGGCTATCAGTCCTTCAATGAAAATTTCACGCTGCAATTACAGGACGCAAACGGAAATCCACTCGGACTTTCTTATTGTGTGCCGGCAGCTTTTGTAGTTGACTTTGGCATCGGCTACACCCTTGTAGCAGCGGGTTTTGTTGACCCTTCCGTGAATAGCAATGGCAGCCCGATTGGTTTTTACATCGTCGACTGGACCTCGGGAACCCTCATAGAGCTCGAGCAAGGTGAATGCTTATTTCCAGACAACGACAACCTGTGCACTGCAACGAACCTCGTGGTGAACGATGCCCCAACGCTTGCCGACAACTCATTTGCGACGCTCGAAGTAAACGAATCAATGCCTATTAATCTTCCGGGCAACGACCCCGAAAGCGATTGTATAAACGCTTGGTGCGACGGCACACTCGACAACACACTTTGGTTTAGCTTCAACGCACCTGCTTCCGGCTGTGTGTTTATCAGCACCTGCTTTGCCGACGGCATCATCGACACGCAAATAGCTTTGTGCACAGCCGACGACTGTACCGACCCTTCGACCGTGAATTACATCGCTGCAAACGACGATATGGAAGCAGCTTGCGATGGCAACTCGTATTCGTCGGAACTCACTTATTGCGGACTTACTCCCGGAGCAACGTATTACATCCAAACCGACGGCTACGAAGGAGAGCTAGGCACATTCTACATTCAGGTTTCAGAACCGGTCGATGTGCGCGAGGAAGAAAACACTGTACTTGCAATTTATCCGAATCCTGCTTCCGAAAGACTATTCGTTGAAGGGATTTCAATGGGTGCCGAAATCGAGATCTTCCATCTAACAGGACAATCAGTGTATCGCGGCTCCTATGCACGCAACGGCATCGACATCGGAGCGCTGCCCGCAGGAAGTTTCGTGTTGCGTGCAACCGGTTCGAGCACGTCGGTAGCGTTCATTAAAATCTGATTTCAGCGCAACGAGCCCTCAAGTGGCCACGATGCTCGCGGAACATCGTTCCATGCGCCTGTATGTCCTAGCCGGAACTGGTAGTAGCCGCTAATGCCAATCATGGCCGCATTGTCGGTGCAATACCCCATGGGGGGAATAAATGCCTCCCAACCACGGCGTTCACACAAGCTCGTCAGTTTACTTCTCAAGACCGAATTGGCGGATACACCGCCTGCAAGGGCCACCTGACGAACGTTGTAATGGGCAGCTGCAGCTTCCAATTTGGCGAGCAGATATTCCGTAACCACATGCTGGTAAGAAGCGCAGATGTGGTTCATCTCGCGTTCAATAAAACCGGCATCGGCCGCTTGCCTATCGCGCAAGAAATAAAGCAAATTCGTTTTTAGTCCGCTAAAGCTGTAATTGAATCCGGCTATGCTCGGAGTAGTAAACGTGTACTTGTGTGCATCGCCTTCTTTCGCCAGCCGATCCACATGCGGACCACCGGGATAAGGCAAACCCATCACCTTGGCGGCCTTGTCGAGTGCTTCGCCGGCAGCGTCGTCGATGGTTTCGCCCACCACCTGCATATCGAGAGGCGACTTCACCAGCACCAACTGTGTGTGGCCACCGCTCACCGTTAGACACATGAAAGGGAACTCCGGCAACCGTTGCTCGCTGCTGCTTCGAATGAAATGCGCCATGATGTGCGCGCGCATGTGATGCACCGGCACCAAGGGTATATTCAACGCCATCGCCATGCTCTTCGCAAACGAGGCGCCCACCAGCAATGCACCCATCAAACCGGGGCCTTGTGTATAAGCGATTGCATGCAATTCGTGGGCTGATACGCTTGCTTCTGTTAGCGCCTGCTGCACCACCGGAACAATGTGTTGTTGATGCGCACGGCTTGCCAACTCCGGCACCACGCCGCCATACTTTTCGTGCACCTTTTGTGTGGCTATGATGTTGCTGAGCACTCGATCGTTGTGTAGCACCGACGCCGATGTTTCATCGCAACTTGATTCAATTGCCAACACATAGAGCGACTCGTTCATGGGTTTATCAGCGAGTCGGTATGCAACATGATTCGATCAAAACCTTCTGTTGAGGCACTCTGCATTTGTTCTTCCCGCTCATACAACATGAACGATTCGATGCGTGATTGCTCATTCTTCGTGTAGTAATCTGATGCGCGGTCGAGCCCCATAATCATGAATGCCTCGCTGAATATTTCAGCCTCAACCAATGTCGGAGCAACCACGGAAACGAAAACCATTTCATTGCTCACGGGATATCCGTAGGTAGGGTCTATCATGCCCAACTTTTCCTGTGAGGTTCGAGCAGCATACGCAGCACCTGCTATGCGCACGTGTTGGTCGGACGTATCGTAGCCGATTCCCATGGGCACTACATGCAAGGTATCGACAATAGGTTTACCGCCGCAAATAGCGCTTCGACCATACTTGATGCGAAACTGATCGACTCCTCTTTCATTGAAGTAAGCGCCCACAGCATCGAGCGCCGCTGCGCCTGCCATGGTGGTAAAGTCGAGCTCAACGCGTGCATCGGTTTTCCGTATCTGCGACTTTGTGTAGGTGTAGCCATCGGAGGTCAGCTCATTCAAATCGATGATGACCTCGCCCTTGGCCGAATGGTCAAACCCAACGAAGGCATACAAGGAATCCAGGTTGGGTTCCAGCTCTCCGCGGCTCTTTGTGACTATCCAGGCCCGCTTCAACGGAGCGATGGTAGGATCGTAATACTGAAACGTATTGCGATGAAGATCCTTGGCCCAGTCGAACACCAAGCCGAAGGCATGCGTGCTGTCAACGAACGTAAACATGCTGTCGCGACTTGAATACGCGTTAATTTTCGAAAGAAGAGAATTCGGGTCGAGTGTATTGAATAGCGACTCGTATAAGCCGGTTATCGAATCGATGGCTGCCCTGTAGTCTACCGAATCTCCAACCACATCAATCGCATAGGGTTTACCAAACAGGACGCCCGTGTAGTATCGGCCAACCACGGGCACCGCAGCCGGTTTGTCGTTGCACGACGGCATCAACGAAAGCAGCAAGCAAGAGCCAAGTAAAATGAAGACGGAGCGGCGCATGACGCAAAAATACGACAGAGGGGCGAAGAGAGAAGGGCGAGGGGCGAGGGGCGAGGGGCAAGGGGCGAAGGGCGAAGGACGAGGGGCGCAGTTGCGCGCTCACCAGCTTGATCATGATGCAGGCGCGTTGGCCGCAGTTAGGTACGCGCTGCTGCGCGTCCACGAAAGGGAAACATGCATCCGCCAATATTTTAAAATGAACGCCCGTTCAACAGCTGAAAATGGCGAAATTCGAAGCATGCAAATCAGACTGCTAACAGCAATGCTCCTGTGCATCACGTTGGTTTCTTTGGGTAACTCCATCGAAAACAAATGCTACCGCGACAACGTGCACTCGATACAGTGTTTTCCCGTAGGAAACCCGCTGGGCTACCCCATTACAGCGTTGGGCAGTGGCGAACAACTGGAGATGCGCTTCGACATGTTTTCGGATGAATTCCAATCGCTGCGTTATGGAGTGATACACTGCTCGCACGATTGGTTGCCCTCGCCTATCGAATCGAACCAATACATCCGAGGGTTTGCAACCGATCAGATATCCGACATCGAAAACAGCTTTAACACATTGTACGATTTCATTCATTACCGCTTCAACTATCCGACCGATATGAGTCAACCCACCGTGAGCGGCAACTATGCGCTCATCGTGTTTGAAGGAACCGACCTCAACGATCGTTCTGCGTGGATCATTAGTCAGCGTATCGTCATTTACGAGTTGCAGGCTACCATTCGGAGCAATGTGCACGCGAGCAGCATTATCGCCAATCGATACACGCACCAGGAAGTGGATTTCGACTTGGCTCACAAAGGTTTTTCCATCAACGATCCGATGAATGACATAAACGCCCTCATCATCCAAAACTTCGACTGGAAGCGCACCTCGCAATTCTTAAAACCCATCTTCATTCAGCCCGATGTATTGACCTTCGATTATTTCTCGGGTGAAAACACGTTTGAAGGCTGTGCCGAGTGGCGTTTCTTCGAGGTGAAAGATGTGCGCTACCAAAGCTCACAGGTGGAGCACATTGCTCAGCTCGATGATGGCTACCACGTTTACTTACGCCCGAATGTTCCCGAAGGAAAGCGCGCCTACAGCAGTTGGCAAGATTTAAATGGAAACTACTTGGTGAAAAACGATCAAGCCGGCGACGACCACGTTGAGTCGGACTACATGTGGGTTCATTTCGTGCTGGTGATGCCTGAAATTTCCGATGCAGGAGTCTACATCGAAGGTGCTTTCAACCGCTACAAGCAACTGGATGCCTGCACATACGACAAAGGCTTGGGCGCCTACACCACCAAAATCTTGTTGAAGCAGGGCTATTACAACTATCGATTTGTATTGCGCGACCTGTACCAAAGCGCAGACAACATTCGCGTCACCGAAGGCTCACACGCCGGAACCGAAAACGACTACCACGTAGTCATGTACATGTATGACCGGGGGTTGGGGGTTGATCGGGTGATTTCGGTGGCAGCGAACTGAGATAACGAGTGGCGAGTGGCGAATGGCGAGTGACGAGTGCCATTCGCCACTCGCCACTCGCCATTCGCCATTCGCCACTATTTAAAGACTACCCCATTCGCAGCAATCCCTGCCGCATACGTCTTCAGCAAGGTACCGCTCACGCTATGCACAAACACTTGCGACGGATTGGTGTAATCAGAAATACTTGCGCACCATACTTCGCCGGTTACAGGATGTACGCTCAGCGCAGAGCGCGGTGACGACACGATTTGCACTCCGGGCATTTCGCCGTTGAGGATGTCGTATTTGTAAACACCGTTGTTCTCGTAATACAAGATTGTACCATCGGGCGAAACTTCGAGCTGACGAGGATGATCGCCAATTGCACCCACTTGTATACCACCCAATATGGCGTGTGTCTCTGCATCGATTCGCACTAGGTAGGCAGGCGAATGACCTGAAACGCTCCAGTTCAAATCGTAGTAGGTTTCGCCAGCACACAACACCCACACATTGCCCAATGCATCCTTCACCATATCTGCCGGGCGATATTCAACCTCAATAACATCCACAACCGTGTTCGTTGCGGTATTCACAACGCTAATGGTGCTATCCAAGCCAAAGCCACCTTCGTTGCAAACCCACACTTCATCGTTGACAGCAAGCACCTGGTTGGGACCTGTACCCACTGCGATGGAATTCGTGACCTCCAGTGTTTGGGTATTCACAACCTCCAATGTTCCGGCGAAAGAACCGTTGCTTACATACGCCTTGTTACTACCCGCACTTACCATGTATCGCGGGTATGACAACCCCGCAATCGTACCAACATTCTCCATCGTCTTCAAGTCGACCACTTCCACCTTCTGTGAATTGTTGAGCACAGCATAACCTCGATCACCTATAACCGCAAAGCTCTGGAGCACATCGCCAAGCTCTACACCATTGGCCTGGTAATAGACATCGTTGGTTACTGTTCCCGCGTTGGAAACATGCGTTAGCGAGGCATTGCTGGCAAGGAAGGAGCCCTCATTAACGACATAAGCACCGGTTGCGTAGTCTTCAAAAAAAGGTTCTTCAACCTGTGGTTCATCCTCTTTCTTACAGGCCGAGAGCATCGCCGCACTAGCGAGCAGGCATAGAATCCAATTCAATTTCATATGATTTATTTTTTGGTTGTTGATTGTATGTCATGGTTAAACCGACACGGTACACACGCCCTGGCATTGCATAGGCGCGCAGCGTTTCATAAGCGACATCGAACACATTATCCACTCCGGCTGAGATGTCGAAACTGAGACCGTTTCGCTTCACGGTAGCTTGATACCAAACGTTACACAGTCCGTATGCATTGAGAGCTCGGTGCGGTGTATTTGCCTCATCGGTGAAGCGTTCACTCACGTAGCGATACCCGATAGACGCGGTGTGCATTCCGCGTTGAATGCTTGCGCCTTGATAACCTACGAAACGCGGTGAGTATATCATGCGACGTTGTTCTTGCATAGAAAGAGAATCAGTCCAAAACACATCGTTCAGGGTCCAGCGCGTTTCGAATCGATAACGGGTGCGATCATTCCGCGTCAACTTCTCACACAGCACATACATCTCAGCTCCTTGCGTTTGCGCTTCGCGAAAATTGACCGGTGTCCACACTGAGCCTTCAGAAGGAACCCACTGAATCCAGTCGTTCACGCGTGAATAAAACACCGTTGGTTCGAGTCGCCATTGTGTTCGTGTGTCCTTTCCTAAAAATGCAACCAAACCGGCACGTCCGTGATATCCAAGCTCTGGCTTCAGATTCGGATTACCTCCGGGATTCCAAAATAACTCATTCATATCGGGCAATCGATAGCGGCGCGATGCGTTGATGAAAGGTGAAAGAGACCATCTTTTGGAAGCCAACAAGTAGTAGCGATAACTGAACGACGAGGACCAGCCTTTGCTTCCAAAGCGTTCTTCCAACGAAGCACTTCCTTCCCAATCGTGCTTGCGATTCATGTAACGAATCTGCAAGGCGTATTGTCCCCAAGGCTTGTTGATGCGTCCGTCGGCGTAATTGGAATTCATCACGTTCACAGCGGCTTGACTCGCCGACACCTTCAGGAAAAAATCATTGAACGGTTTCCATGTAAACCAGCCATTGGCCCAAAGCATTTGCGAACGAATATCTGAATTGATCGCTACCGGTTCATCCACATAATGCAACTTCTCATAGGCATGCGCGACTTGCATTCCCGCTTGCGCGCGTGGCTTCCACCAATGGTATTCCAACATCGAGCGCAAGGTGGCATCGTCTTGCGTGGCCGAGCCTTGTGCATGCGAC
>JBILIX010000078.1:0-7777 GCA_044368835.1 Flavobacteriales bacterium
TTTGTTTGTCTTATCAAGGCAAGTTGGTGTTGCTCAGTTGAGCGGCACAGGTTGCATTGGGCAAACCTCCTACACCGATGGTCAGCCGGACGATCCCATTTATTATTATCCGGCCGGTCAGTTGGGCGAATTAACTGTGGTGCCAGAAGTAGCTGGAGCGAGTTTCAATTTTGTGTGGTCAAGGTTTGTTCCGGGTAATAGCAATTGGAACGCATTCACAACTCAAAACAACCAAGCTTCATCCACCATTACCGGGCTTCAGCCGGGGGCTTACTTCGTCTCGGTTAGGAACTCATCAAACGTGATCGTGGGCTGCTATCGTGCATGGATAGCTCAAGTGCTGCAAGAGCCTCAGGTCGATGTGCAACCCATTCCTTCCAACTGTGTAGGCCCTATTTCACTGGTTGGTACGTTCACCCCTGGTCAGGTAACTCCCATTAGTAATCTTCCGGAATCACAGTTGGTAATCGATGCCAATACTGAAATTATGGTCTGTTTTACAGGAACTCACTCTTGGATTAGCGATTTGGCCTTCTACCTGCGCGGCCCCGCTACCTGCGGAAGTCCAAACTTGGTATTAATGCCCAACCCGGGTGGCGCATGCAACAGCACGAACAACTTTACCAATTTTTGCTTTTCAACCGAATCGACCAGTAATATCAATGTTTGTTCTGGGGTGAATGGACTTTCAGGGACCTACGGGAGTTATGGCGCAGTGCCTACTCCGATTAACTGGGCTCCCATTTATGGTTGTGATGCGATGAATGGCGGTTGGGCAGTGCAAGTGTATGATTGCGTTGGTTTGGACACTGGAAGTTTAACGGATGCCACCATTACCTTCACGGGAACAGATTTGTGCGGAGCAACTCAAACCGTTTCATATACCACGCCTGCCGGCTTTTCTTCCTTCATCGCCGATAATTCATGCTCGGCTGCATCGGCATCAATATACACGGTTTCACCAGCGATTTCACCAGCTTTGCTCGATTGCACATTCGGATTCGAGTGGACAAGCGAACCTCCGATAACTATTCCCAATGCCACTTCTTCCTTGACGATTGATATCACTTCGTTAACCGACCTGGCCGGAAATCCAATTCCATGGCAAGACATTGATTTCACGCTCAGCACAACTATTAATTGTGATGATCTGGCGGGAGCTAATGACTGCTTTGGAGGAAATGGCAGTGATACGGAAACGTATGTGAACATTCCACAAACACCCACAGCAATTGTAGATATACCGGCAATTTGCATAGACAATGGAACAGTGCAGCTCACCGCCGATGTAGCAGGTGGCACCTGGTCGGGTGCGGGTATCATTGATGCATTGCAGGGAATATTTGACCCGACAATAGCAGGGGAGGGAAGCTTTGTGGTTGATTATACTTTTTCTGACAACTGTATTCTCCCCGACAACACAATTGTAAGCGTCGAAGTAGCGCCCAATTTGTCACTCAATCTACCGGATGGCGTCTGCGCCAATGCAGCTCCATTCGATCTTGCAGCCTCTCCTTCCGTTGGAGTATTCAGCGGCCCGGGTATTGTCGATGCTTCACTTGGGACGTTCGACCCCACTTTGGCCGGTGAAGGATTGCACACGATATCCATGACAAGCAATACGGTTTGTCCGGTGAACGTAGCCGATGACATTCAGGTTAACCCAATTCCTGTTTTGGTGGTCACCCCCAACAGTGATGTATGTCCGGGAGAAGACGTTCAGATTGAGGCATCGGGTGCGAATAGTTATCAATGGATTCCATCGATTTATTTGAATGCCGATAATGTGGCCGGACCTTTCGTGTCGTTAGGCTCAACGACGACCTATACTGTGGTTGGCACCTCATCGTTTGGGTGTGAAGGCCTGGGTGAGGTAACGCTTACGCTGCTCGATGCTCCTGTGGTTACAGTTGCAACTCCTGCTCTCTCTTGCCCTGGTGACATGGTTACACTTACAGCGCAGGGAAGCACGGGGTCATGGGAGTGGACACTCCCGGATGGAACGCCTTTGGGCGTCGGACCAATAGTTGATGTAGTATTTGACGTGTCAACTCAGGTAGAAGTTCAGGTTACGGACGATTGTCAGAACACAGCCACTACAGAGTTAACCGTGCCTATTGAAGCAATGCCTTCAGTGAACGCCGGATTGAATGAAGTGGTTTGCACCGGATCTTCAACTCAATTAAGTGCCGATATCCTTGGTGTTTATGCAACGCTTGAGTGGACTACCGCTGATGGGCAACTAACAGGAAATGCTAATTCCCTGAACCTAACGGTTTCTGATGAGGGCACGTATTTGATCACCATTCAAACGGCATTGGGTTGCACGTATAGCGACGACGTATTTGTTGATGTTGTGGCACTTCCAACCATTGATGTAACAGATGATGCAGACATATGTGCCGGGCAACCCTACACATTGTCGGCAACAGGTGGCTTGACGTATTCTTGGTCTCCTGCTACCGGACTAAACAGCTCAATAGGAGCTAGCGTTAGTTCAACAATCAGCGCCCCCATCTCTTATATCGTCACGGGAATTGATGGCAATGGATGCGTGAATTCAACGCAGGTGAGCCTTGGAATTATACCGCAACCTCAACTCAGCGCTCAATCGGTTTCCATGATTTGTCCGGGAGCAGATGTATTGCTCACGGCTAGCGGGTCGGATGGTGATTATGCATGGTTGCCCACTACAGCTCTAAACAATACATCTGGAACATCGGTTATCGCTTCGCCGATGACAACAACTCAGTATACTGTGACCTTAACCGATGCATGTGGAGTCGAACTTCAGGCGCAGGTTAATGTGCCTGTAGAGCAACTCTACACGGTTAATGCTGGCGGGGACACCGATTTTTGCGTTGGAGAAGTTGCCACGATTCAAGCGGATATTATCGGGTCAAATCCGTCTATCACTTGGCTAAATGGTTCTGCCGTATTGGCTGGAGAAAACGACGAAATTCTTTCAGTAACCGAGCCCGGCACGTATGCCATACAAGTAGAAACACCTCTGGGGTGTGTTTACGATGATGCCATAATTGTGAATGAAATTGCCTATCCCACTTTCTACCTTGCCGACACGCTTTCATTCTGCCAGGGTTCCTTTGTGACGCTTAACATACCCGGCAGTTGGGATCAAGTTCTTTGGTCGACAGGAACCCAAGCGGCATCAATAGATGTTGCGATTGAAGGTGATTACAATGTAACGGTAACGAATGATGGTTGCGCTACCGACGACGAAGTGCATGTATACAGAGTCAACCTGCCGGTTATTCAATTGGGGCCGAACATTCAAATATGCCAAGGTCAGTCGGCTTCGCTAAGCGCAGGATTCAATGGTCAATGGAGCACGGGTGCAACCGCTGATTCGATAGTAGTGGCTTCTTCCGGTACGTATTCGTTTGAGTATTCCGAAGAGGGCTGTGTCGTTTCAGATGTCATCGACGTACTGGTAAATCCGCTGCCATACATAGATGCCGCCACAACCCAGTTTGGATGCATCGATCAGGAGTATACAATTATCATTAATGATTACTCAGCCGGCATTTTCGAATGGAGTGATGGTACACAGAGTCCTTATTTAAATGTGAATGCCCCCGGCGACTATTGGTTTATGGTTACCAATCAATGCGGAAGTGCGGTCGAAAGCATCACTGTAGTGCTTGAGGATTGCGAGGAGTCTGTATATGTTCCAACGTGCTTTACACCGGATAACGATGGTGTAAATGATGCTTGGAAGGTAATTGCACGCAACATTAATTCAATGTCTACAAGAGTTTTCAATCGTTGGGGTGAAGTAGTTTTCCAGTCGAATGATTTAGAACCCGTTTGGACGGGAGGATACAATTCGGGCGACACATTTGTAGCCGATGGTCTCTACTTCTTCCAAATCGAATTTGAACGACGCGACGGTCAAAAGGATTTGCGCGAGGGATCGATGTTTATGATCCGCTAACTTTTCGCCTTTTGGAATTTACTTTTCTCAACTTGTAATAGCTTGTGCGTTGATCGAATTCATAAGAAGACGGTAAGGTGATTTTCGACCAGTCCGAATTTACCTCTGCTCGTATTTTGTGGCCTTCAATCAGTAAAGTTACCGGCATGCTAAAATTCGGTGTCGCCACCCAATGCATTCTCAGCGTGCTGCCATGTTTAGTTTTTTTCGAGGAATACTCCAAAATAGGTAGCTCACTGTTCTTTACATACTGTTCAAAGAATGGCTTCAAGGGAAGTTTTGTTTGGACTTCGAAGAAATTCACAACTTGCTCATAGTCGGTTGTTTTGTGCCGAAATGCAGTGTCGCTCATAGTTTTGATGGTATGCCACCACAATTCATCGTTGTTTACAATGTGGCGCAATGTGTTTAAGAAGAGCATGCCCTTCACATACATGTCATAGTGCCCTTCGCGATTAACTCCATAAATACCCATTATAGCGGTGCTGTTTTGAACCGTATTTTTCAAGGCATTCACATAAGTCATTGCCGTATCATAACCGAACATGCATTCTACATAAATTGCCTCTGAGTAAGTGCAAAAACTTTCGTGTATCCACATGTCGGCTATGTCACCTGCGGTGACGCTATTGCCCCACCATTCATGGCCGGTTTCATGGATGATGATGTAGTCGAAGTCAAGGCGTTGGCCCGAACGATCACTGCCAAGGTAGCCTGTTCTGAATTTATTTCCGTATGCAATAGCACCTTGATGTTCCATGCCCAAATAAGGTGTTTGCACCAATGCATAGCCGTCGCGTGGGAATGGGTATTTGCCAAGGAATTTTTCATAGCAAGCGAGCATGGGTTTTACTTGCTTGAAATGTTTTGACGCTTTTTCTTCATTACCACGAATCACATAGTAATCAAGTGAGAGCGTGTCACCTGTTTCATGCTGATACACATCGTGCATGTGCACATAATCACCAACGTTGATGCTAACGTTGTAATTATTGATGGGGTAGGAAACATGCCAGTTGAAGGTTTTGACGCCTTGTGGGTCGTAGCTAATTCCGCGGTCTTGGCCGTTCGACACACAAACCAACCCAGTTGGCACTTGACAATGAATATCCATGCTGTCGGGCTCATCACTTAAGTGATCCTTACAGGGCCACCATAAACTTGCTCCAATACCTTGGCAGCTCACCGCAATCCAGGGTTGATTGTTTTCCGAATAGGTCCAAGTAAATCCACCATCCCATGGAGGATTTTTGGCAATGCGAGGCTTTCCGAAGTATTCGATTTCCAACTGGGCATACTCTCCCTTTTTGATATTTCGAGGCAATTGCAGCAAGAGAGCATCGAATTCCCGGGTGTAGTTGATAGGTCTATTTTCAAAGGTGATTGAGGCGACTTCCATATTCTTGAACAGATCCACCTGCATCTTCTGAAAGTCAGTGATAGCCTCGAATGAAATGGTATTTTTGCCTTTGATGGTTTGGTCTGAAGTGTCCACACGGACCCATAAGTCATAATGATTCACATCGTAACAGCTGCGGAGCTCGCTCAATGTGCCTCGCAACGTATCACCTCGGTTCAACAAAAAATCCTGAGACCACGCAGGCTGAATCAGCATGGAAATGGCAATTGAAACAGCCATTCTAGTCGCTATATACTGACAACAATCACGAACAAATTTCATAACGCTGCAAAGATGATGAGGATAACCCTATATTTTTGATGCCACAAGCAACCGTGTTTCTATGTACGATTACAAAGCCAATATCGAGAATTCCAGGTATGATTACAACCGCAGTATTCTGTTGGAATCGAACGCGTGTCAGAATCCATTTGATCAGTTTGGATTGTGGCTGAAGGAAGCGGAGAATGAAGGAATCAAGGATTACAATGCGTTCAATCTTGCTACGACGGGCGCTGATGGTTTTCCCAATTCACGGATTGTTCTCTTGCGCAAATTCGATCAATCCGGCTTGGTGTTTTACACGAATTACACTAGCTCGAAGGGGCAGCAGTTGGAGCATTCGGAGAAAGTCTGTATGAATTTTTTCTGGAATACATTGGAGCGACAAGTTCGAGTGTATGGTATTGCTCGCAAGGTGAGTGCAGCGGAGAGCGATGCATACTTCGCAACCCGTCCGCGTGAAAGTCAAATTGCGGCATGGGCTTCTATGCAAAGTGCTGAAATGCGCTCTCGGGAGGAGTTGGAAGAGGCCCTCACGCGCTATTCAAATGAGTTTGCAGACAAGCCGGTGACGCGCCCACCTCATTGGGGCGGCTACCTCATTGTGCCTCATTACTTCGAGTTTTGGCAGGGGCGACCCAGTCGATTGCACGATCGCCTTATTTATCGGGTCAACGAAAACTTCGATTGGTACATCTACCGGGTAGCACCTTAATGCAAAAGAAAAGGCCGCCCAGTTGGACGACCTTTTCAATAGAACTCGTTTAAGTAATTTAGTTTTTCAAACGTGTCCGCTCTGCTTGAGCCAATCTCTCAGCCGCACTCGATCGTCGGCTATGAGTTCGCGCATTGCTTTGCGGAGTTCTTTTCGAAAGAGCATTGTATCAAACGTCACATTGCCCAGCACAGCCTTGTAATACTCCAGCATACATTTAAAGTTAGGTTAGGTAGTTTTCTTCAGAGTTCTGCAAGGTTTCATGTAGTGAATGCACTCCTGTGCTATGTGCATGTCACGATTAGTTAGTTTGTTGTTTCTCATTATGCCCTTTGTAACGGGGTATCTCCTTTCTAGGTTACATTTTTTTTAAAATTCGTCTAAGCCAATTTTGATTTTGTCATCCATATCAAGGTATTAAAAAGAAATACCCCCGAACGTTTCCGGGGGTATTTCCTTAACCTTAACCAAAACCAAACTTGCGAGAAGTTTTATTAGACGATTGGTGCATTTCCAATCTCTGTGCCATGGAACGCAAGAGGGTGAGGATTTATTTGTGAAAGGCTGTTAAGAGAGTGACCAATGGCGAATGGCGAGTGGCGAATGAACTCGCCATTATTTAAACTATAGTTGCATTTTTGCGTTTAGAACTCATGTCCATCCAACACGACATACTCAAAAAGTACTGGGGCTTCGACACCTTTCGCGCGGCGCAGGAAGAGGTTGTGCAAGCGGCTATTGACGGCGTTGACACATTGGCCATGCTCCCAACGGGAGGTGGGAAGTCGCTATGCTTTCAGGTCCCTGCATTGTGCCGAGGAGGCGTTTGTTTAGTTGTGTCGCCGCTGTTGGCGCTTATGAACGACCAGGTACAAGCCCTCCGAAAACGAGGGCTTACGGCACATGCGGTTAACTCTTCCATGAGCTACCGCGAAATAGACCGTGTGCTCGACAACTGTGTATACGGAACTGTTCACTTCTTATATGTTTCGCCTGAACGATTGCAGAATGAGTTGTTTCAAGCCCGTGTGCGCAAAATGAAGTTGTCGCTCATTGCAGTCGACGAGGCTCATTGCATTTCGCAGTGGGGATATGATTTCCGGCCGGATTATATCCGCATAGGTGAATTGCGTGAGCTATTTCCGGATGTGCCGGTATTGGCGCTTACTGCTAGTGCAACGCCCAAGGTGGTCGAGGATATTCAAGAGAAATTGAAGTTTCGAAAGCCTCATGTAATTTCTTCCGGCTTTGCTCGCGGCAATCTCTCCTACAATGTCCTGTATCACGAGGAAAAGGAAGGCAAGATTGCCGAGATACTGGAGAAGATGACCGGGAGTGCCATAGTCTATTGTGCCTCACGTTTGCGCACGCATGCAATGGCGGACTATCTATGGAAGCGCGGAATGGCGAGCGGAGTGTATCATGC
>JBILIX010000079.1:0-7757 GCA_044368835.1 Flavobacteriales bacterium
TGATCAATACTTCTGGGAGGGAGTTTTGGGAACCGATACGCTCGATGCCACTCCATCAGCCGACTCGCTGTTCACGTTGATTGGAAAGAATATTTTCGGTTGTGCCGACACGGCAACTTATTTTGTGAATGTGGATCCTGCGCCTAGTATCTCCTTTGTGGGTGATCCGGAAATTTGCGTGGGCGATTCGGTATCGCTTCAATTGATTACCGATGGCCTTGCGTTTCAATGGCTAGGTGGGTCTACACAGTTAATCATACCTGTTGACCCGGCTGATGATACCACCTACACCGTAACCGCCATTGGCGCAAATAGTTGTCCTAGAACATCTTCGTTTGTTGTTGTAGTCAACGATTACCCGGTTCTTTCCATCGATGGAAACACAATAGCCTGCTTTGGCGATACACTCACGCTGACAGGTGCCGGTGCTGATGCGTTTTTCTGGAATAATGGTCTTATCGGCGATACGATTCGCTATGTGCCGGTAGCATCGGGAGTTTTGCGTGTGGAGGGCAATAGCAACGATTGTATTACAGAAGAAGTGCTCAACATTACAGTGAATGAATCACCCTCAGTACAGTTTGCCTTTGCTGCAGACACCTTGTGCACGAGCGGCGCGGGCGCTTCTTGGGTAGCCAGCCCCAGTGGTGGCGAATTGAGTGGTGATGGCGTGGTGAATAACTGGTTTGAACTAAGCTCAGCTGTTAATGGTGTGAATACCGTTAGCTACACGTTCACCAATGCGTTCAACTGCTCATCGACCGCAACCGATCAAATCATCGTGGAGACGTGTCTTGGCCTGGAGGAAGAAGTTGCTCTGCTTTCGCTCTATCCCAACCCTTGCTCGGAAATGTTGACTTTAACTGTTTCGGGGCAGTCTGCTGAGTGTGTTGTTTACAGCGCAATGGGCCAGGTTGTATGGAGCGGAAAGGTAGCAGGAACCACAACCCTCGAAACAGCGTCGTGGGCGCCGGGTACCTACGTGCTGAACATAGGTAATGTCAGCACACCCCAACGAATCATCAAACTTTGAGGTTAGGCTGTTGGCTTAAACCACTTGAGTGATTGGCTCAATTTGGTTTTCAGGTTTTTCCTTTCTACGATGTAATCCAGAAATCCGTGTTCCAACACGAACTCAGCGCTTTGGAAGCCTGAGGGTAAGTCCTTGCCGATCGTTTCTTTCACTACTCTTGGACCCGCAAAGCCGATTAGTGCTTTGGGTTCCGCAATGTTTATGTCGCCTAGCATTGCAAACGAAGCCGTAACCCCACCTGTAGTAGGGTCGGTAAGAAACGATACGTAGGGGAGTTTAGCCTCGGAAAGTTGGGTGAGCTTAGCGGACGTTTTAGCCATTTGCATGAGCGACAGACCTGCTTCCATCATACGCGCACCGCCCGACTTGGAAATACAGATGAAAGGGCATGTATGCCGAATGGCTTCATCGACACCAATAGCGAATTTTTCGCCCACAACCGAACCCATGGAACCGCCAATGAATCCGAAGTCCATGCAAGCAATCACGGCTTCTTCACCGTTTATTTTACCTCTGCCAACGCGAATGGCATCCTTCAATCCTGTTTTTGCAATGGTGGTCTTGATACGGTCTTTGTAGGACTTTGTGTCTTTGAACACCAACGGGTCAGCACTGGTCATGTTCGCAGCTACCTCCGCAAATTCGTTTTCATCGAATAGGATACTGAAATACTGTAGCGAGTTGATTTTTTCGTGATACTCACATTTGACACACACCCAGTTATGCTCTGCGTGTTCCTCACTGGTAAGCACGTGACGGCACTCCGGACATTTGTACCAAAGGCCTTCAGGAATGTCTTTCTTTTCCTTGTACTTGGTAGTAATTCCTTGCATTTTTCGTGTAAACCAGCTCATAATTCAGCAATTATTTGAGTGCAAATATGAATGAAAAAAGACATTATCGGAGCAAATAGATAACACCTGTGCGAACCTCTTTGGAGCCTTCGAAGGGAGTTACTTCAATGCGGTAGTTATAGGTGTCGTCGCCTGCACCTGCAGAGGGAAGCCACAGGGCGTCCAATTCGGTGGAGTGAAAGATTGCATCGCCAAAGCGATTGTAAATAGTGAGATCGATTTCTTTCAGGTTGTAGCCGCTCACTCCCCAGCCCTCATTGAAGGTGTCTTCATTGGGAGTGCAGCCCGATGGTATGTAGAGTGCCCAGCTGCAAGGGAAGTTAGAAATCCGAATTTCATCGGCCGACATGCCGCAAACGTTGGTTGCTTCTACCCGATAGAGCCCACTACCCGAAGTTAGAATGGAGGCTGTCGTATCGCCTGTCGACCACAGGTAGGATGCTCCTTCGTTCCATGCGTTCAGCTCAATGGGATAATCCTCACAAAAGGTGGTGTCGGCGCCCAGTGCTACATTGGGTAGCACACGTCCTGCAACCTCAATGGTGTCGATGCTAATACAAGGCCCATTGTTTATCTCAATGGTATAGGTGCCTGCACTTGCAATTGTAATTTCCGAGCTGAAAACTCCGTTGCTCCAAGTGCCTGCATAGGAAGAGGTGAGCACTGCAGTGGTGCCTTCGCAGAGTGTCGTGTCGGCGTGTAATTGAGCCTCTTGCATGTCGTAGAGAGCAACTTGGACTGTGTCTGTATCGTTGCAACTTCCTGCTGAATAATGGAAGAAATAGGTGCCCGATGCGAGAATCGTTGCTGGATTCTCCGATTGGAATCCGCTGCCTGTCCACTGTCCGCTGACGGCGGCCTCTACCACGAGTGCTTCCGTATTGCAATGGGTGACTTCTTCCGGTAAATTAGTTGGGGGCATTGCAAATGCAAGTACGTTCACGGTATCGCTTTCTGAGCAAACTCCTGTATAAACGGTCACATCGTAACTACCGGGCGAAGTCCATAGAGAAGAAGAAGTATCGCCCGTCGACCAGATTAAACTGTCCCAGTTGCCGGGACAAATAAGGAGAGCGCTGTCGTTGGGGCAAATGGTTTGATCCGCAACGAGTTCCAGGGGGGTCATCGACAATACAAAAATGGTAATTGAATCAGAAGCGATGCAGCCTACACCGGCAGAGTCACGTGTAACAAGCAACGAGTATTCGAGCGTGCTACCGGTTTGATTGTCGATTTGAAAAATCGGGTTGCTTAAGTTAGCAGCACTAAGCCCGTCTACAGCCCACCAGTCGTAGGTATATCCGTTGACCGGGTTAACACCGAGTTCAATAGCATCGCGGCTGCACAGTGTGGTGTCGTTGCCTGCAAATGCAGGTTGTGAGAGTATGATGGGTTCGCAAGCAGTGAGGCTGATATCATCTAGACCGAAATCGTTTCCTCCGGTTTGCGACTGAAAGTCTAAAATGCAGATGTCGAGCTGGGTGAGTGTGTCGCTAAACCAGGTAGTCGAAAACGACGACCAATTGCCCGACGCCAGCAAAGAGTCGGATACAATTTCGCCGTTGAAGGAAGGGCGTAAAACGGCCAACGGGTGCGGGTTGTTGTTGTTGGCAATGTCGCGCGCCCAGAATGTAAATGTGTAGGTGGTCTGCGGCAATACATTCACGCTTTGACACCACACTTCTGCACCTTCTTGTCCGGGTGCATTCGCAATGAAGAAATCGCCTGATGGCGGGTTGGTGTGATCGCTACCGGCAAAGCCGCTGTGAAACAGGGTTGCATTGTTGCCGATTGCATAGGTGTTTTCGGGGCATAAGGTGCAGATGAAAGGAAAAAAAGTAACGTATTCAAAGGAAGACGTGAAGCCCGAATTTCCATTTTCGAAATCGCCATTTACGATACGGTCTTGAAGTAACTCGCACGCTTGGCATTGTGCCTGGACTCGCACGGCACACCACAGAAACGTGATGATGGCAGCCAATTGCTTATGCATTCTGTTCTGATATCATTGATTCAACGTTCAAATTACTTTCAACTTTTCGCTTATTGATTACCGGATTGGCATACATCTGCAGCAAAATTTCGCGCGCAGTGCTTTGAAATTTTTCAGCCGGCAGACCAAGTTTTTTCCTGGATAGCGAGAGTTTGAATACATGTCCGCGTATATAGTTGACAAAGGCAATACGCTGAATGTTCGAGTAGTGGTCTTTGTATTCTCGGGTGCCATTCAACAAATCGAAGGCAATATAGTTGTTGGGCCAGAGGTGGTAGATTCGATGCATTTCTTCATCGATTGCCTCACTTAGAATTCGGAATTTTTCATTCTTATTGGAAACACTGCGCATCTTTATATAAGCTGCGTCCATTGGGTTTCCTACGCAAATATTCACTCTTCCTTTGTGTCCGGTTAATCCGGTAACCATGGAAAGGAAGTCTTCACCGGGTTTCTTTTCGTATTTGCCAAAGAGCTTGATGTGCATGAGCTCATTTGTTTTAAGTAAATCGCAAGGATCGAACTCATAGCTTACACACATGGGGCGAAGGTTGAGTTCGTACAGGCCGTCTTCCGGTGCCAATTTGGAGTTCAGAGTAAACATTTTCAGCAAGCCGGTAGCCGTGCGATCGTCACCGTCTTTGCTCCTGCCTTCGCGCTGAGCAATCCAAATGGACGTATTTTTCTCCTTAATGGTATGGCGAATGTAGTTGCTCATACGAAGCGAATAGTAGAGCATTTCCTTGGCATTCACATCGCGGCTCACAATAAAATTCTTGTTGCAGCGCACGATGTCGCGCACCAACTGCATTTTCAGCAAATTGTCGCCAATGGCTATTTCAGTGGTAGGAATGCCACGCTCAATGAGACTTACATTGAGCAACGCGCTGTCGAGAATAATATCGCGGTGATTGGAAATGAACAGATACGCCTTGTCGGGCTCTATTTCTGATTCGTTCGAAAAACTGACCCCGCTGGTAGTCATCTGGGTGATGACTTTAACAGCGGGCGCACTTATTTCTTCCTGGAATTGTTGTACCGAACTCACCTCGCGAAACATGTTTAATATTTCCGTCTTGCGCAGTCCTGGATACACCCATTTCATCATCTTGATGAGCAGCGGTTCCTGCACCATGCGTTCGATGGCAGCTTGCAATTCAGCGTCGTTGTATGGACGCATTTCTTGAAAGTCATAAACATCGATGGTTGCTTCGGTCATGCTGCGAATTTACTAGGCAACGTCCGAAAAAGAATACTTGATAATGAGTCGGTTTACTTGCGCCAAGCGGGGCAAGGTGGGGGAGGTGCTCCGCCTACATGTCTTTTGTAATTGATTTTTTTCGGTTTAGCCCCGCATTTCCAATGCTTGAAAATGGTGTACTTCAGACTGAGGTATACATCGGCACCATAAATGTCTTTCTTGAAAAGCAACGCACCCAGGTCATCGCTGCCTATGATGATGCTGTTGAGTCGCATGCAAAGGCCCAACTGTGGGCGCTTATACTGGTAGAGCGAAAGCGGCATGGAAGCTTCGAATCGCTTGCTTTCCCAGCGCGGCGCTATGCCTACATAGCCCGAACGCTGCACGCCTAGCTGATTGAGCCATGGCACACCATAAGTTACTACGCCATACAGATACAGGTTGCTGATCAAGTTAACATCAGCTTGTGCCGAAATGGCGGTAGGCAACAACATCGTGTATTTGTCCATGTAGCCATTTTCTTTCACCAGCTCAAAGTTGTTGTTGATGAGGCTGTCAATATCGGCTATGTTGTCGGCTTGCGTGCCTTGGTAGTCTTCCCACATGGTGCTTTGATTCTGTGAAAAGTTGTTGGTGTAGAAGGGTTGCGTGAAGTTGATTCGTCCCACATCGAGCAACGAAATACCTACGCGGTAGCGGTAGTCGCCGTCGGTGCAAGGAGAGTGTGGAGTATATCCTTCCGAATGTTTGTAACGCACTTTGTGGGTAATGCCTATGTCGGCGCCCCACCCTTTGCCATTGATAGGAGCTGTTGTGGGGTCGTTGAATCCGTACTGACCAATGAACTCTTGCGTTTCAATGGAGCTGTTGTCCATGATTTTGTAGGTCCAGGAGTCTAAGCGAACTCCGGCTCCTGCATAGCCAAACAGCCGCTTAACGGTAATGGCTCCCTGGGTCATGGAGTAGCCTTCTCGGTGTATGATGGTGCCGTATGTAAGTCCCAACTCACCCCAGGCAAGTGCATTCACACGCACGTTTCGAATGGTGTTAAACTTGTTTTTTTCGCTAGGCGAATCAAATCCGTTTTGAGCCCATTCATGCGCTTGTGCGGGTATGCCACGCACGTCGGCCATCACTCGCGCAGAGGTGCTGATGGCAAATGCATGCTGCTTAACGGCAAACGCTATCGATGGTCCGCCCACCTGTACATCTATAAAGGCGGTATAAGGCGTATTCTGTTTGCGAAGTGGCGCCGTGGTCATGGTGTCGAAATGGGCAACCGAGAGTTGTCCACCACGCAGGTATACCAGGTCGTTTTTAGCAAAAACGTTGAGGCCTGTGAGTTGAAAATCGATGAAAGCTCTGGAGTCAACAATGGTAGATGGATTGTTCCAGAGCGTATTGATTGGAGATCGCGTGCTGCCGGCAATTCCCAAGTTATCTTGGGCCGAAAGTCGGCTGCTCAGCAGGATTACTAAAAGAAAAATAGGTGCTCTGTTCATTCCAGGTGGAGTAAAATCCTCCTTTTGAACGAGCGGTGATCCGAAAATGTTCTGTTTTTACACCGAAATTATTCTGGGGTAGTATCAAGGACCTTGATTCTAAAATACACAGGCGTATTTCTGGGCACAACCCGACCTGTGCTTCCTTTCTCTCCAAAGGCAAGTTGCGAGGGCATGTAAACCATGGCTTCATCGCCTGTGTGCATGAAGCTGAGTGCATACTGCAGACCGTCCACAAGTTGCCCCGGCATTCCATAATTGAATTGCATCTCAGTGGGTTCGTCGAGCTTTTTTCCGTTGAGTAAAAACGTGTTGTAGTTAATGGCAACTTCGTCGCCAACGGCAAGTGTATCGCCATGCCCACGCCCAAAGAACTGAATATAGCAGTCACCGTGTTTTTCGTAGGCTTGTTCGGTCTCGTTCATGAGCAGCAACTCGATGGCTTCACTTTCCGCAATCTCGCCTTGCTGTGAAGCACTCATGAGATAGTCGGCATATTCGCCTGTTTCGAATGTGTGCAATACTTCCAGTGAAAGTTCCATTTTTTCATCGAGGTCATACATCGACTCATCAGCATAGGCACCCAGAAAGCTTCGGTCGAACGAATTGAAGGGTAAACGAAGGGTTACGGCATCTCCGCAGTTCATGCTTAACAGTATGCGCGAAAGATCTGCCTGAAGGCTGTCTTCTCCAGGCTTCAAGCGCACGTTGTGAAGCGAATGATGGTGCAGCTGGAATTCGTATTTCTGTTCGCTTCGCTCGAGACTTTCGAAGCGCACGTGCATGATGAAATGCGCCGCATCGTGCAGCGACGGGGAGCAGTCACCAAATTTATCGAGACGCTTGTAGAGGTTGTCACTTACCTTGTCGAAGCCGGGTTGGCTGTTGCATCCTACCATGATTGATACGACTAAGCAGAGCGCAGCATATTGAAATCGAACGATGCCGGATGTCTTCATGGTTCGATGCGCAAGAGTTGGATGTCGTAAATAACCGATGCGTTTTGCGGTATTTTGTTGGAGTCGCCCGTAAAACCAAATGCCAGATGTGAAGGGAAAATAAACTTCGCTTTATCGCCTGCGCGCATCAATTGCATTGCTTCATGCAGGCCGCTTTCTATGTTGTCGTGACCAATGTGGATGTGCTTCGCATTGGCTACGTCAGTTGTGTAGCA
>JBILIX010000080.1:0-7720 GCA_044368835.1 Flavobacteriales bacterium
CGACTAATGTAGTTCATTTGCAGTATGAACGCTACCGACGATTCGCAAGGTTTTCCAACCGACGCAATAGGCCGTGCTATTTGGTTGCATCAATTCGAAAAGCAGGTGTGCGAAATTGAATTGCTTGTTGATGGAATGGAAGACGAACCGATGCTGTCATCGCAATTTTTTCGCACGGAATCCGAAATGAACTCCGCCGAATTGGAAGCGTTGAACCGATGCACAGGGCGCGTGTTGGATGTGGGAGCAGGAGCCGGCTGCCACTCACTTATTCTGCAGCAACTCGGCATGGAGGTATTGGCGCTCGAACGCTCTGCGCTCTCATGCGAGGTGATGCGCGCGCGTGGAGTACGCGAAGTCACGGAGGTTGATGCAATGCACTTTTCGGGGCATCAGTTCGATACTATTCTTCTGCTTATGAATGGCTTTGGAATTGCGGGAACAGAAGAGGGTCTGGTTGACTTGCTGCGCCATCTGAAAACACTCTTGGCGCCCGGCGGAAGCATCATTGGCGACTCTACCGATATCCGATATTTCAAAGAGGAAAGCGCAGTTGTTGATTTGTCGGCAGGTACCCCATGTGAAGTAAAGTTCGAAGTGCGTTGCGAGGGAATAACGCAGTCGTTTCCGTGGATTTACCCCGATGAGGTATTGCTGGAGGTGCTGGCCGAGGAAGCGGGCCTTCAATACCAAACACTATTTTATACCGACGAGCATCACTTCTTGTGCGAAATGAAGCTTTGAGTCAAATATTGACAATTACGCGCTGAATCATGCACTCAATGAGGCATATTTGCCGCACACATTCTACTTATGATTAATTGTGCAATTATTGGTTACGGCTATTGGGGACCCAATTTGGTGCGCAACTTTGCTGCAACGCCCAACACCATGGTTCATACTGTGGTCGACTTAAGGCCTGAGCGTTTAGCGTTGGTTTCGCGCGCTTATCCCTCTATCAAAGTGACTTCTGATATCGATTCGATTTGGACGAACACAGAGATTGATGCGGTAATCATCGCCACACCGGTTTTCACGCATTTTGAGTTAGCCAAAAAAGCGTTGATAGCAGGCAAGCACGTGTTGCTGGAAAAGCCCATGACCGATACGGTGGCCCATGCCGAAGAGTTGATTGCATTGGCGAATACGCATGGGAAGGTGCTCATGGTTGATCATACATTCCTCTACACCTCCGCGGTTCAGAAAATGAAAAGCTTGATCGATTCAGGTGAATTGGGAGATGTAAAGTATTTTGATTCAACGCGTATTAACCTCGGGCTCATTCAGCAAGATGTGAATGTGCTATGGGACCTAGCGCCACATGATATTTCCATACTCGACTACCTCATACCCGCAAAACCATTGAGTGTGCAGGCAACAGGTGTAAGCCACATTCACAACGGTATTGAAAACATTGCCTATCTCACCGTGAAGTATGCCCACGATTTTATTGCCCACTTCCATTGTTCATGGTCGTCGCCGGTAAAAATTCGTATGATGCTGTTGGGTGGCGATAAGAAAATGGTGGTGTTCAACGACATGGAGCCTACCGAAAAAATTCGCATTTACGACACGGCTCACAAGGTGAGCTCCGATGAAGAGAAGCAGCGCATTTTGGTCGATTACAGGGTGGGCGATGTATTCATCCCAAAGCTCGAAATCAAAGAAGCCCTTGGTGGTATGGCCAAGGATTTCATTCAATCCATCATGACCGGTTCGAAGCCAATAGCAAGTTACGATTCAGGTCTCAACACGATTCGCATCCTCGAAGCAGCACAAATTTCAATTAAAGAACAAGGCAGGGAAGTCAGATTGTAGGTGCGATGTGCGAAGGGCGATGTGCGAACTAATTGCACGCCTCTCATCCCTCATCCCTTATCCCTTACCCCTTACCCCTTACCCCTCTCATGGAAACCCTCACCATCAACACCGATAAACAATCCCTCAACAACGTAAAAGTTGGTAAGGATGTAAAGATTTTCAACTTCGTAAACGCCTACGGTTGTAGCATCGACGATGGCAGCAAGGTGGGCGCTTTTGTGGAAATTCAGAAGGGATCGACCATCGGTAAGAACTGTAAAATTTCGAGTCATACCTTCATTTGCGAAGGGGTGCATATTGAAGACAATGTGTTCATTGGTCACAATGTAACGTTCATCAACGATCGCTTTCCGCGCGCAACCAATGCAGATGGAAGCCTTCAAACCGATGCCGATTGGCACTTGGAGGAAACTCGCATCAAAAAAGGGGCTTCGCTGGGCAGCAGTGTCACGGTGCTTTCGGGTGTGACGGTAGGAGAGAACGCCATTGTTGGAGCCGGCTCTGTAGTCTTGAAGGATGTGCCTGAAAATACCATTGTAGCGGGCAATCCGGCGAAAGTTATTCGTCGGGTAACCGATCGCTAATGCAGATACATAGAACGCCGTATTGTCTAGCGCTTTTTTCAACGTTTTGAGGCATCCACAGGATGCCTTTTTTTGTGCTTTCAGTGTATCTTGCGACCTCAATCAACTACGATTATGTCGAATACAACACAGGTGTTAGAGAAGATTCCATGCCTCGATCTCAAGGGTCAGCATGAGCAAATCAAGGCAGAGGTTTTTGCAGCGTTTGAACGTGTTTACGAAAAGACGGCTTTTTCCGGCGGTCCTTTCGTAGAAGAATTTGAAAATGCATTTGCCGAATATATCGGTTCTAAATACGCTATTGGAGTTAACAACGGTACCACAGCGCTTCACCTCGCGATGCTGGCATTGGGTATCGGTCAGGGCGATGAAGTAATTATGCCTGCTGATACGTTCATTGCTACCGCGTGGGGGCCATCGCATGCCGGTGCTACTCCCGTATTTGTCGATTGCACGGCAGATACATGGCAGATAGACATCACCAAGATTGAAGAGAAAATAACCCCTCGCACCAAAGCCATCATCGGCGTGCACCTCTATGGTCAGCCATTCGACATCGAAGGCGTGCAAGCCATCTGCAAGAAGCACAATTTGTTTTTGATTGAAGATGCGGCCCAGGCTCAGGGAGCGCGCTACAAAGGCACCACGGTTGGTGTTTTTGGTGAAATGGCCTGTTACAGTTTTTACCCGGGAAAGAATCTCGGCGCATGCGGTGAGGCCGGCGGTATTACAACCAACAACGAGAGCTATAAGAAGCATTTGCACTCCTTGCGCAACCATGGTTGCGAAGTGCGTTACTACCACGATGAGATTGGATACAACTACCGCATGGGCGGATTGGAAGGCGCGTCGCTCACCGTCAAACTGAAATACATCGAGGGCTGGAACAACCGCCGTCGCCAGATTGCAAAGCGCTACCAATCGCACATCAACAATGCTAAAATTACGCTGCAACACCAGCCCGAGTGGGCCGATAGTATCTATCACTTGTTTGTGATCACCACCCCTAATCGCGACGATTTGATGAAATACCTCAACGAGCGTAACATCATGCCAGCGTTGCACTATCCGGTGCCATGTCATTTGCAAAAGGCTTATGCGCATTTGGGGTACAAGCAAGGCGATTGTCCGAATGCAGAATACCTCGCAAACCATTGTGTGTCGTTGCCGATGTATGCAGAGCTTACCGATGAGCAGGTGCAAACGGTAATAGATGCGCTCAATAGTTACTAATTACGATTCATTCGAAAGTGAGTAAACGCGTTTTGCAATTGGGTGGCGGCGTGCTTATGTCACGCTCTATTCAGAAAATTAAGGAGCTGGGCTATGAAGTCTATTGCGTGGATATGAATCCCAATGCTCCTGCATTCGCCTATGCCGATGGCCATGCAGCGGTCAACATCAGCGATGTGGATGGAGTGGGGAAGTATGCCGACGAAATTGGCGCTGATGTGGTGCTAGCTCTCAATGATGCCGGGGTTCTTCCTGCCGTATATGCCAACAAAAAACGCGGACTGAAGTGCTACGATCCGGAGCAGGTGAAGTTCTTTACCGACAAGGGTTACATGCGCGAACGCTGGAAAGAGTTCGGCGTTGCGCAACCTCAATTCGAAGTGTGCACCTCTGCCGAGGAAATTGCTGCAGCTGTGCATCGCATCGGGTTTCCGTGTATTGTGAAGCCTTGCATGATGTGGGGGAGTAGAGGAGTAAGCAAAGTGAACAACGAAAATGACATTGCCTTTGCTACGCAATTCGCCATGGAGAATGCGCGTGGAGCGCGTTACATCGTGGAAGAGTTTATGAGCGGCACTGAAGTGAGCATTGAAGGTCTTTTCAAAGACGGCAGGGCATACATTCTAGCCAAAGCTGATAAGGAGTTGCAGCAACACAACAATTACCGTGTTACGATTCAGATCAATTACGAAGCGGCCTTGCCCGACGCTATTCTTCAGGAAATAGACGAATTGGTATCCAAAGCCGGGCGAGCCATGGGGTTCGAGTCGGGGGCGCTGCATGCGGAGTGCATGGTTACTCCCGAAGGAGTAAAGATGATAGAAATGGCGGGTCGCCCCGGAGGCGGGCACATCTTCGGAGCTATTGTAGAGGCTGTTTCGGGTGTGAGCATGCCGCAGGCATTGACGCAGATTTTGCTCGGAGAAGACATTGATCCGTCAGCGCGATTTCACCGCGGAGCATGCTACAAATTTTTTAATGCACCCGATGGGGTTTTTCAACATATAGAAAATGTATTACAGGCATCGAATATGCCGGGTATTATCGATCTTGGGTTCACGATGGCTGAGGGAACCGTGGTGCGAACCATGGACCACGGTGCCAATCGACCCGGATATATTGTTTCTCAAGGTATAAACCGCGCTCAGGCCATGGGCTGTGCTGAAGCTGCTTTCGCTGCGCTAAAATTCAATATGCGATGATTATTGATGCAAATGTGCACATTACAGCAAACGGCAAGTGGTTCACAACACCACACGATGCTTCGGTTGAACGGCTTCGCACATGCATCGAAGAAGCCGGCATCGATGCAGCCATTGCAGTTCCATTACCCGGAACGATAGGCAACTCCGAACAGGAAAAGTTGATAGCTTCCGACAAGAAAATACTTCATGCATGCACGTTCAATCCGGCAGTGCACGATTCGCCTTCAGAGGCAGCAGCGGCATTTCGGGCCGAGTTTGGCGACGGCAAAAAACGGTTCGTGAAATTTCATAACCGCTTTGGAAAGTACCATGCCGCCGACGAACGATTTTATGCGGTGGTGCGTGCAAACGATGAATTGGAAATGCCGATGGTTATAGGCGTGTGCGGTTTATTGCACGACCGCAATACACCGGGGGCAATCGATCCTGCGGTTTACTTCTTTGATCTCGCGCAAACGATGCGCAACAGCAATTTAATTATCATGCACGGTGGCGGCACACGCATTTTGCAGATTGCTGAAATGTGTCGCGACCTGCACCATGTGCATATCGATTTGAGCATGACGCTCTCGAAGTATAAAAGCACCTCGGTGGCAAGCGATATACGCTGGCTTTGTCATCATTACGACCGACGCATTATTTGGGCAAGCGATTTTCCGGAGGTTTCCATTTTGCAGGCGTTGCAAGACTTTGATGAGGTGGTGGGCCCCATTGCACCCGAGAAGCGAGCAAATATTTTAGGGCTCAATATTGCGAAATTGTTGGATATTGCAATGCTCTAACCCGCCGACGATTCATGAAACTCATTTCGTTTGTAATACCGTGTTACAATGAAGCCGAAGGTCTTCATTTGCTGATTGAGCGCCTCGATGTATTCGTAGCTCGTCTGCGCAGTAAGGTGAATGTAGAAGTGCTGTTGGTAGACGACCATTCGACGGACGGTTCTCCGGCGCTGATGCACCGACTGTGTGCAGAGCGCGACTACCTCAAGTTTATTCGTCTTTCACGCAATTCCGGAAGCCACGTGGCCATCATTGCAGGCATGAAATACTGCAAAGGTGATGCGGCTGTATTTCTTGCCGCCGATTTGCAAGATCCGCCCGAGCTCGTTGAAGACATGATCGTGAAATGGGAGGAAGGATACGACGTAACATGGGCGGTGCGTGCCGAGCGACGCGGCGTGTCGCGCACCTCGGTTTTTTTCTCCAATATGTTTTACCGATTGCTCAACAGCACTACCGATATTCATTTCCCGAAGAAGGGTGCCGATTATGCCTTGATGGATCGCAAGGTGGTAGATGGCTTGGTGCAGTCGGCCGGCAGCAAGCCTAGCCTTGGAGCTCTTATCTCGTGGCTCGGATTTAAGCAAACAGAAATTCCATACGTGAAGGAGGAGCGCAAGTTTGGACGATCGAAATGGACATTATCCAAGAAGCTCAATGCGTTTGCCGATGCTTTCGTGGGGTTTTCGTATCTGCCCATGCGCTTCATGTCGCTGGTAGGATTTGTTGCGGCGTTTTCAGGTTTTTCCTACGCTCTTTTTGTAGTTGTCATGCGTTTTCTGGTGGGTCATCCCATTGAAGGTTGGGCGTCATTGATGGTCGTAACCTTGATTATTGGCGGACTTCAAATGTTGATGCTGGGCGTACTTGGTGAGTATCTTTGGCGAAATTTGGAAGAGTCGCGCAAACGCCCGCTGTTTCTAATTGAAGACCATAAAGGAATTGAACCGTGAATTTTATCCCAGTAGTAATTTATAGTATCGTGTATGCCGCGCTCAATGTGTCGGGTGCGGCACTCATTAAAACCGAATTGAAAGGAACCAAACTCAGCGGCCTTTCGGAATACTTTTTCTTTTTGTTTCGCTTTCGGGTAATGGCTGGGTTTGCGGTGGTGTTTATCTCCGCTCTGGTGCTCATTAAAGCGCTGAGTATCGCAAAAATTTCACTGGTCAACCCGGTAGCAACAGGAGTCAACTTCTTGTTTACCCTAGCGGTAGGTTATTTTCTTTTCGAAGAACGAATTGGCTGGGCGCATTACTTGGGCCTGGTGCTCATCTTGACAGGCATTCTTATCATCAGCGCGGCTGAACGTTGACACTGCGCCTGTCTTTCCATTGAGCGAAAGCGCCTGCTATCATGAGAATAAAAAACGGGAATGACGTTGCTAGATAACGTTGCTCGATATATCCTAGATAGCTCAGCACTGCAATAAAACTGAAGGGTAGAAACGCCCACAACAAGAGCTCACTTCGTTTTCTTATAAGCCACCATGCGGCTACAAGCATTGCCAATGCATGTACTAGCCAAAGCGCAACTAAACTCCACGCCTTGATTCCTTTTTGCACTAGGTTCATTTTATCGACCGACGGAAATGGAATGTCATCGATACGGCCGGGGAAAAGAAAGAGCTGCGCGAAACGAATTTTGTTGCCTACATGGTAATCCCACACATGCTCATTTTTATAGGCTTCCGCAAATGTCGTTGCCCGAAGCACCACCGATTGCTGCAGTGAATCGTGCGCACTACGTGTCAATGAGGTTTCGGAAAGTGCGCGGTAATCGGCGCGCAGTTGAACGAGTTCACCTTCATGCATGCCGGTCGTAAAGTGGCGTTCAGTGAATGGGCCTTGGGTTCGATCGTTGACAGGCTGATTAAAAAACCAGTATGCACCGCCCCCTTTCGACCATGGTTGGAAATCTTCCCCCATCGTAATAATCAGGTTTCGAATGGCCGTAAGCTCGGGGGTAAGGTTGTACATGCATTCATCCAACGGGGCTACCAGCACCACGTTGCGCCCATAGGTTATTTGGTTGCGAAGTGTCCATGCTCCCAGTGAAAGCACCAGAGGGAGAGCTAGCAGAAGGCCTGCTTGCA